>DAOOIT010000051.1 GCA_035384565.1 Planctomycetota bacterium
AGCATCACCTCGCCCGTCTCGGTGTTCAGCAGCGGGCCGACGACGACCCGGTTGGCCAGACGCGTCACCGCCGCGCGGGTGCCGAGCTTGATCACCTCGGTCTCGTGGAACAGCCGCAGAATCTCGGCGTTCGACGAGTACTTCTCATCCATCGCGCGCAGCAGCGTGGTGGCCGGGAAGCGGCCGCTCTGGTCAATGCGGACGTTCAGCACGTCCTTCTTCGATACCGAGACCTCGATCCAGCTCCCCCGCTCGGGAATGATGCGGCAGCCGTGCAGGTGCTTGCCGCTGGCGTGGACCTCCTCGCTGAAGTCCACGCCCGGCGACCGGTGCAACTGCGACACGATCACGCGCTCGGCGCCGTTGATGATGAACTCGCCGCCGCCGATCATCACCGGGATTTCGCCCAGGTAGACGTCTTCCTCCACCGGCTGCGGCTTGTCGAGCCGGCAGCGCAGCTTGAGCGGATAGCCGTAGGTCAACCGCAGCTTGCGGCACTCGTCGGCCGTGTAGCGGGGACGCCCCAGCTCGTAGTACAGGTACTGGAGCGACAGGCTTCCGTCGTAGCTCTCGATCGGAAACGTCTCGCGCAGGATCCCCTCGAGGCCATGCGGCTTCCGCTGCCGGGGCGGCGTGTCCTTCTGGAGGAACTCCCGGTACGACCGAGTCTGAATGTCCACCAGATTGGGCACAGGCAGCACGTCGCCTACCCGGCTGTAATCGCGGATCTCCATCGGTTTCCCTCGCAGGAAGGGGGACGCCTGGCCGGCCCGCCCGCGCCGCATCGGTGCGCGGCTCGGTCGGCCAGAACGCGTCGGGGCCGCACCCAGCCGCCCCCCGTCTGCGCCCGGGCCGCGAGGAGGCCATCCTCGCGCGGGGCCTGGGGGGCGGCGCTTTCGCTCGCCCGCCTACTTCACCTCGACCTTGGCTCCTGCCTTCTCCAAGGCGGCCTTGATCTTCTCGGCCTCTTCCTTTGTGACGCCCTCGCGGACCGGCTTCGGGGCCGAATCCACGAGCGCCTTGGCCTCCTTGAGGCCCAGGCCGCTCACGACCTCGCGCACGACCTTGATGACCTGGATCTTCTGCGCCCCGGCGTCCACCAGGTGCACGTCGAAGCTGGTCTTCTCCTCGGCCGGCTCGGCCGGGCCGGCCGCCGCGCCCGGCACGGCCATCATGGCCATCGGGGCCGCGGCGGTGACGCCGAACTCGGCCTCGAGCGCCTTCACCAGCCGCGCGAGCTGGAGGGCCGGCATCTGCTTGACGATCTCCACCACCTGCTGGGCCTCGGCCGACAGCTCGGCGGTTGCCACTGCGTCGCCCATCGGTTCGTCCTCCTTGCGGGTTGACTTTGCAGTCGGACTGCCTGCCTCCGCGTTCGGGGCTGGCGGGCCGGGCGGCCCGCGTTCAGCCCGTGGTTTCTTTCTTCTCGGCGATGGCCTTCACCACGCCGACGAAGTTGCGCAGAATCCCGTTCAGCGCGCCCAGGAACCCCGTCAGCGGGGCCGCCATGGCACCCACCACCTGGGCGCGGAGCATCTGCACCGGCGGCAGCGAGGCGATCGCCTCGACGCCGTCGGGGCCCACGGCCTCGCCGTCTACCACGGCGCCGCGCCACGAGAGCACCTTCTCCTTCTTGCTCCAGTCTCGCAGGGTCTTGGCCAGTTGCGCCGGGTCGTCGCCCAGCACGAAGGCCGTCGGCCCCACGAGCAGCTTGGAGACGGGCGCCAGGTTCAGCCCCTTGAGCGCCTGCGCCGCCAGGGAGTTCTTCACGACGAACATGTCGGCGCCCTGCTCGCGCAGCTTCGACCGCAGGGCGTCGGCGCGCACGGCGTCAAGGCCCGTGTAGTCCACGAGCACCGCGTTGCGCATCGTGCGGAACCGGTCCGTTAGTTCGCCGACCGTGAGCTTGTTGACGACACTGGGCATGCGGGGTCATCTCCTCGCGGCGATTACGACACGGCCAGGCGAATGCCGGGCCCCATCGTGGTCGTGACGGTCACGCCCAGGATGTAGCGCCCTTTCGCCGACGCCGGCTTGACTTGGCGGATGCGTTCGATGAACGCCTCGATATTGGCCTTGAGGTCCTCGGCCGAGAACGAGCGTTTGCCGACGGGCGCAGCCACGTTGCCGCCCGCGTCGGTGCGGTATTCCAGCTTGCCGGCCTTGAACTCGCGCACGGCCGCCTCGACGTTGTCGGTCACCGTGCCGCTCTTGGGCGAGGGCATGAGGCCCTTCGGGCCGAGCACGCGGCCCAGGCGGCCCACCGCCCGCATCATGCCCGGCGTCGCGATGGCCACGTCGAAGTCGGTCCACCCCTTCGCCACGCGGTCCACCAGCTCCTGGCCGCCGGCCTCCTCGGCGCCCGCGGCCTTGGCCAGCGCGGCCTGCTCGCCTTCGGCGAAGGCGATCACGCGCACCGAGCGCCCGATCCCCTTCGGCAGCGAAATGGTGCCGCGCACGGCCTGCTCGGGCTTCTTGGGGTCCACGCCCAGGTGGAACACGATCTCGACCGTTTCGTCGAACTTGGCGGCCGGGAGGGCCTTGATGGCCGCCACGGCCTCCTCGACCGTGTACGTCTTGGTGCGGTCCACGGTCTTGGCGGCGGCCTCGTATCGTTTGCTGCGCTTCATAGGGGCGGGTTCCTCGGGGCTAGCTCTCGACAATCTCGATGCCCATGCTCCGCGCCGTGCCAGCCACCTGGCGCGCGGCGGCCTCCAGGCTGCTGGCGTTCAGGTCGGCCATCTTCCGCTTGGCGATCTCCTCGACCTGCGCGCGAGTCACCTTGCCCACCTTGTCGCGGTTAGGCACGGCGGAGCCCTGGACGATGCCGGCGGCCTGCTTGAGCAGCACCGAGGCCGGCGGCGACTTGATGATGAACGAGAACGACTTGTCCTGGAAGATCGTGATCTCGACCGGGGTGATCATGCCCTGCGCGCTGCGGGTCTGGTCGTTGAACTTTCGGACGAATTCGCCGATGTTCACGCCGTGCTGGCCGAGCGCGGGCCCCACGGGCGGCGCCGGCGTGGCCTGGCCGCCCGGAACGTGCAGCTTGACTTTCGCGATGACCTGCTTGGCCATCCTAGATGCTCTCCAACTGCCAGTATTCCAGCTCGACCGGGGTCGGCCGGCCCAAAATGCTCACAATGACGCGCACCTGGCCCTTCTCGGGCCAGATCTCTTCGATCTCGCCATCGAAGTTCTGGAACAGCCCCTCCTTGATCCGCACGCGGTCGCCCGCGGCGAAGCTGATCTCGGTGGTCGGCTCCTCCTCGGTCCGCTCCGCCGCCATCAGCATCTTCTCGACATCCCGCTCCGACATGGGCACGGGCGTGTTCCCCGTCCCCAGCACCCCGCCCACCCCCGGCGTCTCGTTCAGGATGGCCAGCGTCTCGTCGTTGAAGTCCATCTCCACCATCACGTAGCCGGGGTAGATCTTGCGCTCGCGCACGGTGGCCGAGCCACGCTTGATCTCCTTGACCTTCTCGGTGGGCACCACCACCCGGGAGATCAGATGTTCGAGGCCGTTGGCGCTCACCCGGCGCTCCAGGCTCTCTCGCACCTGGTCCTCGCGGGCCGTCTGCACGCGGAGCACGTACCACCGTTTCGCCATGGGGCTTGCCTTCTCCGAGCCGGCGGGCTAATAGACGCCGAAGACCCCAGCCAGCGCAAGAAGAATCGAGTCCGTCACGAAGATGAACAGCGAGAGCAGCACGACCGTCACTAGCACCACGATCGTCGAGCCGATCACCTCGGCGCGGCTCGACCAGGCCACCTTGCGCATCTCCTGCTGCGTCTCGATCAGGAGGTCGGCAATCTGGTGGTGGAAGAGAACCAGGTAGATGGGCAGCGCGCCGAAGAGCGCGGCCACGAGGGCCGTGGCCGCCACCTGGTACGGCCTCGCCCAGTCGGCCGTGGTGTACCACATCTGCCGCGCGGCCCAGGCAGCCATCAGCCCAAGAGCGACGGCCGCCGCGCCGCGCGCGGCGGTGCCTTGGCCCTTCTTGTAGACGCCAATCGCCATGGTCACGGCTTCTCCACCCGCGCGACGCGGGACAGGGTGCGCCCCCCGCGAGCCTCAGGCCGGCGATGCCGCCTTGGCCTCAACCGACGAGCGCCATGGCAGGCCAGGAGGGACTCGAACCCCCAGCCGGCGGATTTGGAGTCCGCTGCTCTGCCAAATTGAGCTACTGGCCTCCAGCCCGCGCCTATTTCTTCCGCTCCTTGTGGAGCGTGTGGCGCAGCTCTCTGCGACAGTACTTTTTCAGTTCGAGGCGCGCCGCGCCGCCCTTGACGCGCTTGCTGGTGCGGTAGTTCTGCTCGCCGCACTCGGTGCACTCGAGGGTCACGTAGTCGCGCGCCAGCGCTTTCTTTGCCACGGGGCGGCCCCTATGCCAGGATCTTCGTCACCACGCCGGCGCCCACGGTGCGGCCGCCTTCGCGGATGGCGAAACGGAGCTGCTCTTCCATCGCGATCGGGGTGATCAGCTCGGCCTCGAGCCGGCAGCTGTCGCCCGGCATCACCATTTCGGCGCCGCCCAGCAGCTTCACCGAGCCGGTGACGTCGGTCGTGCGGAAGTAGAACTGCGGCCGGTAGCCCGCAAAGAACGGGGTGTGGCGGCCGCCTTCATCCTTCGACAGGATGTAGACTTCGCATTCGAACTTCGTGTGCGGCGTCACGCTGCCCGGCTTGGCCAGCACCTGGCCGCGCTCGAGCTCGTCCTTTTCCACGCCGCGGAGCAGCACGCCCACGTTGTCGCCGGCTTGCCCCTCGTCGAGGGTCTTGTTGAACATTTCGACGCCGGTGACCACGCTCTTGCGCGTCTCGCGGGCGAGGCCGATGATTTCGACCTCGTCGCCCACGCGCACGATGCCACGCTCCACGCGGCCCGTGCCCACCGTGCCGCGGCCCTTGATCGAGAAGACGTCCTCGATCGGCATCAGGAACGGCAGGTCGGTCATGCGCTTGGGGGTCGGAATGTAGCTGTCCACGGCCGCCATCAGGTCGAAGATGCACTTGCAGTCGGGGCTGTTCGCGTCGCTCGCCTGAAGGGCCTTCAGTGCGCTGCCGCGCACGATGGGAATCTCGTCGCCCGGGAACTCGTACTTGCTGAGCAGCTCGCGCAGCTCCAGCTCCACGAGGTCGAGCAGCTCGGGGTCGTCCACCAGGTCCACCTTGTTCAGGAACACCACGAGGGCCGGCAGGCCCACCTGGCGGGCCAGCAGCACGTGCTCGCGCGTCTGGGGCATCGGGCCGTCGTCGGCGCCCACGCACAGGATCGCGCCGTCCATCTGCGCTGCGCCGGTGATCATGTTCTTGATGTAGTCCTGGTGCCCGGGGCAGTCAATGTGGGCGTAGTGGCGGTTCTCGGTCTCGTACTCCACGTGCGCCACCGCGATGGTGACCGTTTTGGTGGCGTCGCGCACGGTGCCGCCCTTGGCGATGTCGGCGTACGACTTGGCCTTGGCCTTGCCCTGCATCGAGAGCACTTGGAGAATCGCCGCGGTCAGCGTGGTCTTGCCATGGTCAATGTGGCCGATGGTGCCGACGTTGACGTGCGGCTTCGTGCGCTGGAAGACCTCTTTTGCCATGAACCCGTCCTCCTTGGTTTCTGCCCGCTTCTACCACGGCTGCGGGGCACGCCGTTGTTCTGTCACTCAACCGCCCGTGATGGAGCTGGTGCTGGGACTTGAACCCAGGACCTCCTCCTTACCAAGGAGGTGCTCTACCAACTGAGCTACACCAGCCATTCTGCGGCCCGCGTGGCCACAGCACCTGGAGCGGGCGAAGGGGATCGAACCCTCATGGCTGGCTTGGAAGGCCAGGGCTCTACCATTGAGCTACGCCCGCCTTGGCCCCCCACATCACGCGGCACAGGCTCCAGAATGGGGGGAGCAGGATTCGAACCTGCGAAGGCAGCGCCAGCAGATTTACAGTCTGCCCCCTTTGGCCACTTGGGTATCCCCCCATCACGGGGCGTCATGCGCGACCCACCGCGCGCACCTAAGCTAGCGGTGGGAATCGAACCCACAACCTGTGGTTTACAAAACCACTGCTCTGCCGATTGAGCTACGCTAGCGCGTAAAACCTAAATTATACACAGATGGGCTTCTGTGTCAAGCCCATTTCAGCCCCGAAATTTCCCACTGCCCCTCACTCGCGCTTCCCCGGCTCTACCTTCACCCCGCGGAGGATCACGTCGTCGAAGTCCCCCGTGTCGTCGAACGAGCCGACGCCGACTCGCCCCCAGGCGAGCGTCTTGTCGCGGACCCGCATCACCGGAGCCGCCATGTCATCAAAGTACACCTCGATGAGGCCGTCGCCCACCTTGCGCACGATGCGAATGTGGTGCCAGGCCTCGCCCCACACCACGCCCTTCGTGCGGAAGGCCTCGCCCCCCACGTCCTTGCCCGGCTCGCCCAGCAGCGACACGCGCGGCGCCTCGTTCACGATCATCACCGAGTGCGCGTTCGGGTCCGCCGCCACCGCGAGGTGGGCGTAGTAGAAGTGCGTGGGGTCCTGGTAGCCGAAGAAGAAGCACAGGTCCTGATGGCCGTAGGGCTTCACCGTGGACTTCGCTTTGAGGTCGAGGACAAAGTCGCCCACGCACACGTCGCGCAGCAGCGCGAAGCTGAAAGGCGAGCGGAACTTGGTCTTATAGGCCGACTTCTTCTCGTGGAGCGAGAGCACCTTGTTGTCGCCGTCGGTGCCGATCTTCCATTGCGCGGCATCGGTCGGTTCCCACTTCGCCAGCGCGCCATCCTTCGAGAAGTCGTCCTGGTAGAGCACCGGTATCTCGGCCTCGCCGGCACCACTGACCGTTCTCAGCGCTGCCACGAGCAGCGCCACGGTGCCCAGCCATTTTGCGGTCGGCATCCCATTTCTCCTTTGCGCTCGACCTCCCGCGGGTCGGCCGCCCGCGGCAGCCTTGGGTCTTCACGGCCGCACGAAGTCGTAGACTACCACTCTCTGCCACAGCGGCTTGTGCTTCTCGATGAGCTTGAGGTGCTCGGGGTGTTCGAGGTACGTCTTGTAGGCGGCCAAGTCGGCGAACTCCATCACGCACCCGACGTGGTACGAGCTGTCCACGGGCGCGCCGCGCTCCTGGGCAAGCGGCGGCCCGATGTCGCACCGCTTCACGCACGGCAGCGGGGCGAGTGCTTCCCTCCCACCCCGGATCATCGCCTCGATGTCGCCCGGCGTCGCGGTGTCTTTGAACCAGAAGAAGGCGCAGTGGACGATGGCGCCGCGGCCCTCCTGGCGCTCAGCGGCCCCTCCCGCGCCCGACACGAACCAAGCGCCCGCGCCCAGAGCGCTCAGGCACATCAGCGCGCGAACGACTCTCATGGCTCCTCTCCTCACGCCTTCTTGTGGTTCTTGTTGATGACCACCACGTCGCTGGCAAGACTCTCTGGGTCAATGCCCTTGACGCAGAGCGCGACCTTGTTCTCGTCGTTCAAAGCGTCCCAGAAGCGGTGCGCGATGCAGCCCAGGTCGCCGGCCAGGGGCACCAGGTACGGCTCCCCCTCGAACGGGGGCAGCGGGTTGCCGTCGCCCACATAGGTTGTGATGCAATGGCCGAGCCCCGCCCCGAGCTGTCCGAGGCGCCAGAAGAAGCGGTCGGTGGCGTCGCCGAAAGGCGAGCGACGAAGGACGCTGAGGGTGGCCGCGGGCGGCTTTCGCCGCAGGTCGAAGAGGCCGGAGATGCGGGGCGTGAAGTTGGGCGGGTCGGGCTCATAGTCGCGCGTGGCCAGGGCCTCCTCGAAGGTGCCGCCGGCCGCCAGTCTGTCGCAGATCGTGTCGGTCTGGTCGCCGTTGGTGACCACGTAGACGCCGTCGCCCTCGCGCAGGGCATTGTAGATGATGAGGCTGGGGTCCTTGCACTGCGCGGGGTCGGCCGCCTCGGTCCACACGCGCCGGCCGTCGGTCTCGAACACGCGGTTTCGGCTGTTGGCGCTGCGGCCCATGATCCAGTAGACCTGGATGAGTTGCCTTGCCGCCTCATCCATGCCGAGCACGAGGCCGCGGCCGGGGTAGGGGTTGGCAGCGAGGCGTTCGCGGAGGTTCCGTGCCGCGATCTGGCGGGGGTCCATGTGACCGGTCCTCAAAAAGCCAGGAGCAAGATGCGGATGCCCATCGAGCCGAGGGCGAGGGCGAGGCCGCGCACGATCCAGGAGCTGTGCACGCGCCCGGAGATCCAGGCGCCCAGTTGGGCGCCCACCAGGGCGCCCATCGCGAGGCACAACGTGGCGAGCGCCCCCTGCGAGAAGACGCCCGCGGCAATGTGCACCACGGTGGCGCCCATCGCCGTGAAGGTCAGGATGAAGTGCGAGGTGGCCGCCGCGATGTGCGCGGGAAAGTGCAGCAGGCGAATCAGCGCGGGCACGTGAATCACCCCGCCCCCCACGCCCAAGGCCGACGACATGTAGCCGACGACCAGGCTCAGCACGATGCCCGTGATCGGGTTGAACGAGAAGGTGTAGCGGCCCCCCTCGGCGTCCACCAGGGTGCGCACAGTGTGGCCGTTGGGCCGCGGGGCGTCGCCCTCGCCTGTCGGGCGTCGCCGTCGCACGAGCAGGAACACCGCGAGCGCGAGCAGCAGCCCCCCGAAGATGCCGTCGAAGAGCCGCCGGGGCAGCAGCCCGGTGGTGAGTGCGCCCAGAATGGCCCCCGGAACCGTCGCCACGGCGAACAGCACGCCCGAACGGTAGTCAATCTTCTTCATCCGAGCATACGCGCAGGTGCCCGAGAAGGCGTTGAAGAACACGACGGCCAGCGACATGCTCGTGATGAGCTCGGGGGAGCGCTCGGGGTAGAGCATGATGAGGATGGGCACGAGCACGAAGCCGCCGCCGGCGCCCACGAGGGTGCCCACCGCCCCCACGGCGAATCCCATCGGGATGAGCCAGATTTCCCAGGCCATCGGCCCTCTCGTCAGCGTTGCTCGGCCAGGCGCTCCATGGCGCGCGTGAGCACCTCGTCGGGGTAAGTGAGCGAGATGCGGAAGAAGCCCTCGCCGTGCTCCCCGTAGACGGCGCCCGGCGTCACCACCACGCCGGTCTTGTCGAAGAGGTCGGCGGCGAACCCCGCGCTATCGCCCCCGAAGCGCTCGGGCACGGCGGCCCAGATGTAGATGGTGCCCTTGGGCTTCTCAAGCTGCCAGCCGAGCGCGTTGAGGGTGTTGACCACCAGGTCGCGCCGGCGGCGGTAGACGGCGTTGATCTCGGGGATCAGCGTCTCGGCCAGGTGGAGGGCTCTGGCGCCCGCGAACTGGATGGCACGCAGGGTGCCGTTATCGCTGTTGTCCTTCACCAGCCCCAGGGCCTTCAGCGCGCCGGCGTGGCCGACGGCCATGCCGATTCGCCAGCCGGTCATGCAGAAGGCCTTCGAGAGCGAGAAGAACTCGACCGCCACGTCGGCGGCGCCCTCAACCTGGAGGATGCTGGGCGCCACGTAGCCGTCGTAGGTGTTCTCGCTGTACGACAGGTCGCTCGCGAGGAGGATGTCGTGCTTCCGCGCGAACTCGACGGCGCGGCGGTAGAAGCCCAGGGCGCACACCGCCGTGGTCGGGTTGTTGGGGTAGTTGAGCCACATCACCCTGGCCAGGCGGCGGACCTCGGCGGGAATGGCGTCGAGGTCGGGCAGGAAGCCGTTCTCGCGCCGCAGCGGCGCGTAGTGGGTCACGGCGCTGGCGAAGGTGTGGCCGATGTTGTAGGTCGGATAGCCCGGCTCGGGCGCGATGGCCAGGTCGCCGGGGTTCAGGATGCCCAGGGCGAACTGCACGATGGCGTCCTTGCTGCCGCTGGTCTGCACGATCTGGTCGCCGGCGAGGGCGACGCCGAAGCGGCGGCGATAGAAGTCCTTCACGGCCTGGGGGAACTCCGTGGTCGGCACGTCGCAGCCGTAGCGGTGGCGATTGAGGTCGGCCTCGTCGCGCACGGCGCGGCACAACTCGGCCACCACGGGGTCGGGCGTTGGCCGGTCGGGGTCGCCGATGCCCAGGTTGAGCACCTCTTTGCCCGCCTGGCGGGCCTCGGCGATCTTCCGGCGGAGCGCGGCGAAGGGATAAGGGCGGAGTTTCTGGAGCCGATTGGCGAGGATCACTTCCACCTGGTCAACTTCCTTTCAAATGAAGTGAGGATGAATGGATGGCTGGGTGAGTGGATGAATGTCAGGCACCCATCCACCCATCCATTCCTCCATCGCTTCTCACCCATGCATGGGTCACTTCACGTGACTTTCCAGAAAGAACTCGTATACGGGCTCCGGCACGAACCGCTTGACGACGTCCTGCCAGCCGACCGGGCCGATGAGGCCGCGGACGAAGCTCGAACTCACGTCGGCCACTTCGCGCGGGGGCATGAGGAACACGGTGATGATCTCGGGGGCCAGGTCGGTATTGATATAGCGCATCTCGCGCTCGAACGAGTAGTCGCGCTCGTTGCGGATGCCGCGTAGGATGTAGCGCGCGCCTACCGAGCGCGCGTAGTGCACGAGAAACTGATTCTCGAACGAGGTGACGATGACGTTCTTGAGGCCGTCCGTGCAGGCGCGCAGGAGCGCGAGGCGATCGGCGAGGCGGTAGGCATAGTGCTTGTCGGGGTTCACACCGATGGCCACCTCGACCTCGCGGAACAGCTCGGAGGCCGTGCGGATCATCCACAGATGCCCGTTGGTCGGAGGGTCGAAGCTGCCCGCATAGATCGCCTTCGGCATCGCCGCTGCCATCCTCGATGTTCCCTCCCGCAGGTTCCAATCCCTGCGGGAGGGTAAGCTGAGCCAGGCGCGACCACTGATCTCCCTACCCTCCCGCGGGCATTGGAACCCGCGGGAGGGCGAGTTTCTGCAAAAATACCGGCTGCGGCTGACTTTGTCAAACCGCGTGGGCGACGGCCTCGGCCATCTGGGCGAGCAGCGGCAGACGCGAGGGGGCGGCGTCGCGTGTCGGGTGCACGCGGTTGCTGAGCAGCACAAAGACGCTCTGGCTCTGCGGAAACACGAAGGCCGACGTGCCCGTGAAGCCGAGGTGCCCCACCGCCCCGAAGCGCGCGAGGCAGGGGAAAAAACTGGCATCGCAGAGCCGCCAGCCCAGCCCGAAGTGGTCGGAGTGAGGCTCGAAGGCCGGCCCCCGCCACTCGGGGTTCAGCCACGCCTCGCAGAATCGCCCCAGGTCGGCGGCCGTGGCGAAAAGTCCCGCGTGGCCGCCCACGCCGCCGAGGGTGGCGGCCATCTCGTCGTGGACCTCGCCCACGACCAGACGGCGGCGCCAGCGCTCGTCCACCTCGGTGGGCACGCAGCGCGTGATGCTGGGAAGGGGACGACACGGGCTGAAGCCCGCACCACGAACGGGAAAGCCCGTGTCGTGCAGGCCGAGCGGCTCGAGCACCTCGGCCGCCATCAGGGCGGCGAGGCCCCGCCCTGTCGCGCGCTCGGAGACGGCCTGGGCGAGGAGGAAGTCCACGTCGCTGTAATGGCTCTGCCCGGGGGCCAGCGGCACGACGCGCCCACAGCCGAAGATGACGCGCCAGAGGGCCTCGGCCTGTCCCGGCTCGCACGGCCGAATGCCCTGCCGAACGGCCCCGGCCAACAGATCGGCCGTGGCGCCCGTGCGATGGGCGAGCAGGTCCTCGATGGTCCAGTCTGCCGAAACCTCAGGCAGGTACAACCTGACGCGTTCGTCGAGCCGCAGCGCACCGTGCTCGGCCAGCCGCAGCACGAGGGCCGTGGTGTAGAGCTTGGTCAACGAGGCGAGGTCGAAGAGGGCATCAAGGCGAACCAGGCGCGCTCCTGGCTCATAGGTCGTCGCGCCAAGTGCCTCGTGCAGGAGCACTCGGCCCCGCTGCGAGACGTAGGCTACGCACCCGGGGAAAAGGCGCCGTGCGATCCCCTCGCGGAGCAAGGGGGCCAGTGTGGCGGAGAGGCTATCCGACAGAGGCCAGCTCCTTGGCGAGGCCGATGGCGGCCTCGGTGACCAACCGCTCGACGTCGGGCTTGAACCGGTAGACGCCGTAGTAGAACTTGTGGGCGGATTCGACCTCGTAACCGCCCTCCTCGAAGGCCCTGGCCGTGGGAATGTAGCCCGCGTTGCCGTTGGCGTAGGCGGCGACAAAGGTCTTGGGCAGCGGCGAGGCGGCCTTAACGGCGAGGCCGATCTCCACGAATGTTTCGCCCGGCGTGCCGATGAGCAGCGCATCGCCGAGGCGAAGGCCGTGGATCTCCAGGCGGCGGGTCCGCTCGCGGTCGGTCTTGCTGTACTCGGCCATCACGTCGCGAGCCCAGCCGCGCTGCCAGTCGGCATCGTAGAGGGCGCGCGAGATTTCGCCCCTGGCCAACTGCTCTTCGAGCACGCGGGTGCGCTGCTCGACGGTGTTTCGGGCCTCCTCGGCCGAAGGCAGAGGCGCCAGGGGCGCCTCGACGATCGCTGTCGCGGAGGCGAGGGCCGCCTCGGGCGCTGTTCGCAGGGTCTCGGCGACCTGAACCGTCTCCGCGCCCAGGAACATCCCCGCGCGCCGCGCCTCCTCGAACGTGCCGCCGACCACGGTGGGGTTGACATTGCCGCAGCAGCCGTTGAGGTAGAGGCACACGGCGCCGGGGTAGACGCCCTCGACGAAGGCGGCCACCTGGCCAGGGTAGTCGGCCGAGACCAGGTAGTTCCTGCCCCCCAGCACTACGGGATGGCAGGCGTGGTTGACGACGAGTGCGAGAGGGTTGCCCTGGGCGGCGTCCACGCGCAGCACCCCGACGTCGGCGTCGGTCGGGCCCTCGGGGTTCTTGCCGAGCGAGGTCGAGCCGTCGGGCTTGCGCTCGCGGCGATTGATGCCAATGCGTGCCCTGCCTTTGCCCGAGCCGAGCGCCGCCTCGGCCAGCGAGCGGTGCGCGAGAATCGCGGCGCCCGCGATCTTCTTCTCGATCACGTGCACGAGCTCGAGGTCGAGGCCCGGGTGGCGCAGCAGGCCCATCGTGGGGCCCGAATGGGTGTGGGTGCAGGCCAGCATCACGTGGGTGGCGGCGATGCCGGTCGCCGCCTCGACCTGGCCGCGGATCGTCGCAATCGACTCGCGCGTCAGGCCGATCAGGTCGCACGATACGAGGGCGACGGCCGTGTCGCCGCTCTGGAGCACGAGGGCGCGGGCAAATAGCTCGTCGAGCACGCCCTCGCAGCCGTGGTCGCGGCTGCCGAACCCGGCCAGAAATGCACCCACGTAGGGCGTGATGTTCACCCTCGCCGCACCGGCCTTGAGTCTGCTCATGCTCGCGAGTCCCGCGTCCAGAGGAACTCACCTGCCACGGGGGATAGCATAGCCGGTCCGGGCCGGCAATGCAATTGCCAGGTAGCGACCACAGGACTCGATGCGGCCATGGAGATGGAGGCGCCGGGGCGTTGACAACCCAGCCGCCAGAGCAACGCCCGACCTCCCGCGGGTTGCCAACCCGCGGGAGGTTGAGGGACGGGATGTTGGGGGCCGGAGGGCGTGCCGCAGGCGGTAGGCCGGCCGGCTATTTCCCCGCGGCTTCGTCGGGCAGCGGCAGAACCCAGATGTTGCGGTACTGGACGGCGCAGCCGTGGTCCTGGAAGCTGAGGCCGCCCTTCGGGCGCGCACCCTTCAGCTCGAAGTTGTCGTGAATCCTGATGCCGTTGTGGAGCACGGTCACGCGCGGCTTGGCGCCCTGCTTGCCAGCGCGGTACTCGATGTCATAGGTCTGCCACTGGCCCGGCGGCAGCGAGGCGAGGGTGAACCTGAACGGCGGTTTGCCCGGCTCGAGCTGGAGTTCCTCCATCGTGTCGGGGTCCTTATACTTGTAGATGCCGCCGCAGCCGCCGCCGAGATAAGTCTCCATGCCGAAGCTGTCGAGCACCTGGATTTCGTCGCCGTTGGGCAGGAAGACGCCGCTGTTGCCGCGGCCCTGGCTGCGGGCGGCGGGCATGAAGGGGTTCATGAATTCGACGTGGATCTTGAGGCTGCCCTCGAAGGTGCGCTTCGTGCTCATGCCCCCTTTGGGAATCAGGGCGCTGCCGTCGGCGAAGAGCTTCCATTCGGGTTCCTTGCCATCCTTGCTCTTTCGACGGGTCATCTCGTCGGACTGGTTGGGGTCGGGCGGAAGGAGCAGGATGGCGCCCTCGGGCGGCTTGGCGCCGAGGGTGGGCGACTTGCGTTCGACACGCTTGAGTTCCAGGGTGCAGCCCTCGCCGCAGGTGCCCTTGAGCGCGCCGTCGGCCCAGGACGCCTTCCACTCGGTGTCGCCGGCCTTGCCGGCGAAGGTGACGGCCTCGCCCTCGGTGGTGCCGTCGAGCACGGGCTTGGCCAGCTTGCCCTCGCCGAGGTCCTGGCGGATGTAGAGCTTATAGAGCTGTTTGCCCTGGGCGACGAGGCGCGCCTCGATCTTGTGCTCGCCCTGGGCGTCCTTGCACGAACCCTCGTAGAGGCCCTGCACCTTGATCTCCTCGGGCGCGCCGGCGAGGGCCATCCCCGTGCACACAATCATGCCCAATACGACACGATGCATCAACGTTCTCCTCAGAATCCCGCGTGCAGGGATGCACGCCCTACAGTTCGCCGGCCTTGTCGGCGAGGGGCAGGACCCAGATGTTGCGGTAGCGGACGGGGTTGCCGTGGTCCTGCCAGTGGAAGCCGCCCCTCTTGGCGTCGGCCCGCGGCTCGAAGTTGTCGTGGATCTTGATGCCGTTGTGGAGGACGGTCACCCGCGGCTTGCCCACGAGCTTGCCGTCCTTCTTCGTCACGCGGTACTCGATGTCATAGGTTTGCCACTCGCCGGGCGGCAGCGAGGCGAGGGTGAACTTGTTCTCCTTCTGGCCCTTGAGGTATTCGAGCTCGGCCATGCAGTCGGGGTCCTTGTAGTTGTAGAAGCCCCCGCAGCCGCCCCCGGTGTAGGTGGGCATGCCGAAGCTGTCGAGCACCTGAATCTCCTCGCCGTTGGGCAGGTAGCAGCCGCTGTTGCCGCGGCCCTGGCCGCGCGCCTCGGGCTGGAGGGGGTTGCAGAACTCCACGTGGTACTTGAAGCTGCCGTCCATCTGCGGCTTGGAGTTGAACCCGCCCCGCGGCACCTGGATGGAGCCGTCTTCGCCGATGATGAGCACTTCGTCCACTCTCCGCCGCTCGGGGAGCAGTTCCCAGCCTTCGGGGAGCGGGTTCTCCTTGGTGGGCCAGACCTTGGGCTCCTTGGCCACGGCGCGGACGGCCATCTCCCACACCACTTGGCCCTCTTTGGTCTTGTCGCCGACGTACCAGGGCGAGCCATTGGCCCGCACGATCTGGTCGAAGCTCTTGCCGTCGAGCAGCACGATGGCGCCCTCGGGCGGCTTGGCGCCCAGGGTGGGCGACACGCGTTGGACCCGCTTGAGCTCGAGGGTGCCGCCGTTGCCGAACTGGCCGCGGATGGCGCCGGCCGCGTACTTGGCTTCCCAGATCGCGTCGCCGACCTTGGCGGCGAAGCCCACGGCGTCGCCCGCGAGCGAACCATCCATCTCGAGCCTGGCCGTGCTCGTCACGCCGATGCCGTTGCGGATGAGCAGCTTGTAGGTGTTCTTCCCCATCGCCACGCAGCGGGCCTCGACCTTGGCCTCGCCCTGGGCGTCCTTGCAGGTGCCCTCATAGAGGCCCTGCACTTCGGCCTCGCTCGGCGCGCCGGCCAACGCCCACGCGCCCGCCACGCCCAGCACCACGACCCAGAACAAGCAGCACCTGGTCATCGCACGCTCTCCTTTGGTGCCCTCAGGGACCAACCGGTTGCACGGGTGAAGATCATACTCGCTCAGGGCGAGATTTTCCAGCCGAGGTCGAGCCGCACAACCGCGGCGAGGGTGGCGCGGGCCGTGGCGGCGGCGCTGGGGTAGTCGCAGCACTCGGGCACGTCGCCCTCCAGGTGGTAATTCGGGTCGGCATAGGGCATCGAGCCGATGTTGTGTACAGCGATGCGATAGCCCTCCTTGATGAACGAGCCGTCGTCGTTGCCGGGGCGGTCCACCTTGTGCCGCCTGGCGATGAGGCCGAGGGCGTAGTCGCGGTTCACCTCAACCATCAGGTCGGCGAGGCGCTCGGCCTCGGGGGCGTAGAAGACCGAGTAGCAGGTCATGCGGCCCGCCGCGCGGTCCTCGGGCTTCCGCACGCCGGGGCCGTCTATGTTGAACACCGCGACGATCTTCTCGCCGCGCAGCCGCGCGCCTCGGGCCGCGGCCACGCTCGTCCACGGCCAGTGTTCTTCGTTGCAGAAGAGGAACCAGAACGAGCGCCGCGAGCGGTAACGGGCGAGGACGCGGGCCAGCTCCAGGTTGGCCGCGGTGCCCAGAGCATTGTCGTTGGCGCCGGGCGAGGCGATCCAGCTCTGCGAGTCCTTGTGCGACACGAGCACGATCGCCTCGTCGGGCGTCGAGGAGCCGGTCTTTCGCACTGAGAGGTTCCAGGCCACGCGCCACGGGTCGTGCGCGTGCGGCGGCGAGTACTGGTGGTGGATGTTCTTCGTGCGGTCACGGCGAAATGCCTGGACGAGGCAGCCTTGGCGTTCGACGGCATAGCCGCACGACTCCAGCCGCGCCTGGAGGAAGTCGTCGGCCTCGTCGAGGGTGGTCTTCGCCTGCCCAGGCCGCGTGTGGCTGAGGGTGCGGAACGGCAGCGGGTCCTTCGACAGGGCGAAGGTGTCGCGCCGGATCCGCCGCTCAGACACCCGCCTGAGAAGCGCGGGAATGGGGTCGCTAGGCATCTCAGCCCTTCACCATCACCAGTTCGGCCCCGCCCAGCAGGCCGTAGTCGAACAGGCTGAACTCCTTCTTCAGCACGTTCTCGTCCTCGAAGGAGTTGGGGCCGAACCACAGATACGAGTCGCCTTGCCGCACGTGGAGCGGCCCGTGGGCGTTCTGGCCGCTGGAGACGACCTCGATCTCGAGGGTGTTCTTGCCGCGCTTGAGGAACGGCGTGAGGTCCACGTTGTAGGGCCGCCAAAGGATCTTGCCCGCCTCCTGGCCGTTCACGCGCACAAGGAAGAGGGTGCCCGAGGGGTTCTGGAGGCGGAGGATCGTGCGCGCGCCCTTCTTCGCCCCATGAACGATCTCGGTCGAGTAGACCATGCTGCCCGGGTAGAAGCAATAGCCCTGGTCCACCCAGGAGCCGTTCCCGAGAGCCTTCGGCTCGTCGCAGAGCTCGCCCTCGCAGGGGGTGCGGAGGCGGGTGCCGAAGTCACCGACGATGTACGCCTGCTCCACCTCGCTCTGGAAGGTGTAGTCGAAGGCGAAGTCCACCACGTTCTCGCCGGGCCTCACGAGGTTCGTGATGTCCATCTTCCCGAAGCCGCGGTCCCAGTGCCAGCCGCAGCAGGCGGTCTCCACGGGCGTGCCGTTGACGGTGAGGCGGCCGGCGTGGAGGTCTTCGATCACGACGGCGGCCCGCTTGACCCTCTTCGCTGCGTTGTGGAAGCGGTAGCGGAGGACCACGGGCCCGCCCTTGCCGTCGAAGAGCTTCTTGCGGATGGCCACCCAGGGCTGCCAGGCGAGCGATTCGCGGGTGCCGAAATGCTCGGCGATCTTGCGGCGAATCCGGTACTCCGCGTCCTCCTCGGAGAAGGTCTTGCCGCCGTCGAGCGAGAAGGCCAGGCGGTCCATGACCAGCACGTTGTCCTGCGTGCGGCGATGGGTCCAGCGGGTGATGAGCGGCTGCACGTCGCCGCCGCAGGCGCACGGCAGCGGGGTCGGCTTCGCGCCGTCGGCGACGCCCTTGCCCACGGCCACGATGGCCGACCCGGCGGGCTGAAGCGTGAGCTCGACCACGAGGTTCTTGCCCACGGCCTGGCCTTCGAGCTTCTCGCACGTGCCCCTCAGCGGGTTCCAGAGGGCGATGGGCCTCCTCGCCGCGCCGAAGAGAGTGAGACGGTAGGTCCGCCGTGCCTCCCGGCTGGAGTTAACAATGAAGTAGAAGTCCTGGGCACGGTCCCTGCGGTGCTGGACGTAGGTGTGCGGCACGGGGCAGTCCATGTTGGAGCGGAGGCGGAAGCTCTGGCGGACGGACTTGTCCAGGGCGTCCTGAAGCTCGCGGGTGCCTGCCGCGATGGTCATCACGCCCTTCGCGGCGGCGAGTTCCTGCCAGGCCTCGGCGGCGGGCTGGCAGTCGAGTTCGGTCGGCAGCTTGCCCGTGAGGATGAGCTTGCCGCCTGCCTTGACGAATTGCTTGAGGAGCCTGTGGGTGCTCGGCCGCCAGCTCTGGGCCTCGGGCGCGACGACCACCGAGTAGCTCATCTTGCCGACGACGAGGCGCTTGCCCTTCACCGAGCCGAAGTCTTCGAGGTAGCCCTCGTCGCCGAGGTCGGCATCATAGCCCGCATTGAGCGCCGCCTCGAGCTGGCTGCGAAGGATGCGGTCGAGCTCGTTCACGCGGCCGAGGTCGGCCTGGGGCACGCCCTTGGGCACGGCGCGTTTGCCGGTGATCACGGTGCGGCGGAGGCTGGCCGAGGCATCGTCAATCGAGTGGAGGAAGAGCACTTCCACCTCGGGCTTGCCCGTCGTGAGCACGGCAGCCACGCGCGTGAAGTAGTCGTTGAGGGGGCGGAGCTGTTCCCAGTAGGTCTGCTGGTAGTTCCAGTTGGGCGGATAGTCGCGCTTGCGCTTGCCGCGCATCGAGTACCACGTCAGGTGCGGCACGAAGAAGGTCGCGCCGAGCACCAGATCGTAGTCGCCCAGCCACTTGAAGTCCTCAAAGGTGTTGGTGTGGTGGGAGACGCCGAAGATTTCGGTGAGGACGCCGCGGCGGCCTAGCTGTCGGGCGGCGGAGCTCGTCTGCTTGACGGTGAACAGGAGCGGGTCGGTCTGGCGGCACAGGTGGTCAATGCCGGGCAGTTGCTGATAGCGGTAGTGGGCGGCGATGCCGCCGCAGTGGTTGGTGAGCTGGCCGGCGAAGCTGTCCTCGGCGTTGTAGTGGCCGGTGTGCTCGATACCGTGCTTCTCGCACCACTCGTAGATCGGCTTGGAGAAGTGAGCGCAGAAGAGGCCGAGGATCGTGCGGTAGACGAGCAGGCGGATGCGGCGGGCCTCGGCGCCGTCGAAGAAGAGATAAGGCAGGTCGGCCCAGAAGTCGCGCCCGCAGAGCCGCTGGTAGGCGGCGGGGATGCCGTCGTACCAGGGCAGGCCGCTGAGGCGGCTGAAGAGCTGCGGCTCGTCGGTGAAGATGCCGGGCACGCGCTTGCCGAACTGCTCGCCGAGGTGGCGATAGTAGACGTCGTGCGTCAGTTCGATGAAGCGCTTCGTCACCTCGGGGTGGAGGAGATTGCAGTAGGATTCGCCCGACCACCAGCCGGTCTTGCCCGCGTAGAAGCGGCGGAAGAGGAGGCGTTCTTTGCCGAGTTCGACGGCAGCAGACCCGAACGGGATGCGCTCGAGGCTGCGGATGACGGCCCCGTCGCGGTCGTGGATGACGTAGGCTGCCTGGGGCTCGCCGTTGGGCTCCTCGAGCGGGGCCTCGCCGGTGGGGACGTATTCGGGTTCGAGATAGGCTTCGCGGTACTCTTCCTTGGTGGCCGCCACCTGGCCGCCGGCGTTGCCCGAGGGCCAGAGATCCTCGTCGTAGAGCCACAGGTAGCCGTTCTTGCGGCTCGCCACCTCGAGGGCGGCGCGCATCGAGGCGAACCACTCTTCGCCCAGGTAGTCGGTGGTGAGGCCGGCTCGCGAGTGGAAGAAGCCGCCCGAGAGGCCCTTGTCAATCATGTCGGCCATCTGCCGCGCCGTTTCCTCTGGCGAAATGCGGTCGTTGATCGCCCAGAAAGGCGCGGGGCGAAGAATCGCGGGCGGGTTGGCGAACTTGTCGAACTTCATGGTTGGCTCCTGTGTCGCAGGGGAGAATGGCACGGATAGGGCTAACCTCGGATCCCGGCCCTAGCGGTCCGATGCACTCCGAACGCCGCCATTATGCGTCTCCGCCCGCCGGCGTCAAGCTCGGCGGGTTGGCTCACGCGCCATCCCAGATGGTAGGGCGTGCATACTTGCACGCGGAACGAGGATGGTGTGCAGGTATGCACACCCTACCTCGACACCCTCCATTCCAGGATGCCGGCGGAGAAGCCGGGCTGAAGCTCGACCTCCAGGCGAATGGCCTTGGTGGTAACAGCCTTGAAGGTGACGGCGTTGAACTTGTCCTTCTCGACGCCATAGGCCCCTGCCGCCTCGACCGGCTTCCAGTCGTTGCCCTCGCGGAAGAGCAGCCGCCAAGCCTTGGGCACGCGGCAGCCGCCCTTGGGCGCGTCGTCGAACCAGTAGACCTCGGCCTTGCTCAGCGGCACGGGCCGGTCGAAGTCGTAGGCGACCCACTCGGTGCTGCCCTTGTGGTCCCACCAGGTGAAGCGCGGCACGTCGTGGTCAATCGAGTTCTTCGGGAGCACGGCGTCGTTGAGGGCGCGGATGTGGTCGGCCCGCCACGTGTGCGAGGAGGACGCCTTGGCGAAGACGGCGAGAGTCACATTCTCGGGCTTCGCGGACGCGGGCAGTTCGGTGGGCACCCACACGACCATCTCGCCCGGCTCGCGGTTGTCCCAGGCGAAGTAGGGAATAGCCGTGATGTCTACAGGACCGGAGGATTGGGCGACGGAGCCGTCGTCCTTCAGCTCGAAGCCACTGCGCTGGCCCTGCCCCTTGATGGCCACGACGCCACCGAGGAGGTCGGGCTCGAACTTCGCCTCCAGGTTCGCTCCCTTCGGGATGGCGATCTGGCTCACAGAGGCCGCGTGGTCGCAGCCTTCGAGGCAGTAGACGACCGGCCCCCGCACGATAGCCAGGCGCCCGCGGTTCTCCTCGACGTTGGGGTCGGCTGCGAACTGGCGGATGGGCATGGGCATATCCAGTTCCACCACGTCGCCCGCCTTCCAGGTGCGGCGGAGGGCGACAAAGCCCTTGTCTGGCTTTGCCTCAACCGCCTGGCCATTCAGCCTCACGGTCGCGCCCTCGCACCAGCCGGGGATGCGGAGGCAGAGGGCGAAGTCAGCGGCGCCCTGCGGCTCGACGCCGATCTGCACCCCGCCGTCCCAGGGATACCGCGTCTTCTGCGTGAGCTTCACCTTGCCGTCCTTGAGCGCGACGGTGCCGGAGCCGGCGACATACTGGGCGACGTAGACCGCATCGCCCGCGGCGGAGGCAGCATAGACATATTGGCCGAGGGCCGGCAGGAAGCGGACCATGTTCGTCGGGCAGCACGAGCAGCCGTGCCAGGGCGAGCGATGCTGGTTGCCGCGGCTGGCGAGCGGGTTCACGTAGAAGCACTTCATGCCGTCGAGCGAGACGGCGGACATCAGGCCGTTGTAGAGGTTCGCCTCGACGATGTCGGCGAAGCGCCCCTCGCCCTTGAGCAGCATCATGCGGTGGTTCCAGAAGACCATGCCGATGGCCGCGCAGGTCTCGCAGTAGGCGTCGTAGTTCGGCAGGAAGTAGGGCTTGGCAAAGCCCTCGCCGTGGTGCTGCACGCCAATGCTGCCCGTCACATACATCTTCTTCATCACGATGTCCTGCCACAGCTTCTCCAGGGCGTCAATGTAGCCCTGGTCGCCCGTGATCATCGCGAGGTCGGTGACGCCGCTGTAGAAGTACATCGCGCGGACGCAGTGGCCGACCGCCTCGTCCTGCTCGCGGATGGGCTTGTGGTCCTGGCAGTAGGTGCCGTAGAGCTTGTGGGTCTTCTCCTGACCGTGCTCCTCGACGATGAACTGTGCGAGCTTGAGGTAGCGTTCCTCGCCCGTGGCGCGCCAGAGCTTGATGAGGGCGAGTTCACTCTCGGGATGGCCGTCAATCTCGTGGCGTTTGCCGGGGCCAAAGACACTGTCAATGTGGTCGGCATACTTGCGGGCAACGTCGAGGAAGGTCTTCTTCCCCGTGGCTTCGTAGTGGGCGACGGCGGCCTCGATCAGGTGGCCCGCGCAGTACAGCTCGTGGGCGCCGTGCATGTCGGTCCACCGCTTGTCGAGTCCCTTCGTGATGAACCAAGTGTTGAGATAGCCGTCGGGCTGCTGGCCTTTGGCCATCCAGGCGATGATCTGGTCGAGGCGTGCCTCCAGCTCCTTGTCGGGATGCGTCGCCAGCGAGTGGGCCATGCCCTCCATCACCTTCACCACATCGGAGTCGTGGAAGATGTGGCCGCGGAACGGTTCCTTCGCCTCGCCGGCGATGTGAGCGAAGTTGTTGATTCGCCCCGTTTTCTCGCATTGCTCAATGTTATGCGGGATGGACTTCGTGCGGTTGACCTCGAGCTTCGGCGCCCAGAAGGCGTCGGCGATTCGCACGTCGGTGAACCTGACCGGCGCGAGCTTCGCGTGGGTGCCGGCCCCGGCCGCCGATGCCAGGAACAGGATGGCGAGCGAGAGACGCACTTGGGGACTCCTTAGCCCGTGAAGTAGAGGTAGACCGCCGCGATGATGGACAGGATAATGGCCGTGTGCACCACGTCCCAGGCGGTCCACGAGCGGCGATTGTCTTCTCGGCTCGCGGCCGACACGGTCGCGTAGGTGAGGCCGTCAAGCTTCGCCACGTCGGGCCGCCGGGTGAGCAGGCTCACGATCACCACGGTCGCCACGCTCACGGCGAACAGCACGAGGCAGAAGTAGAGGAAGTTGAACTTGCCGAAGGCCACCAGCCAGGCGGGGAGTTGCCCGCTGAGCGATCCCACGCCGGCCAGGATCTGGGCGCCCATCTTGGCCATGCCGAGCACGAAGCCCGCCACCAGCCCCGCAATGGCGCCGGCCGCGTTCACGCGCTTGGCGAAGATGCCCAGGAAGAATACTGCCGTGATCGGCGGGCCGAGATACGCCTGCACGCTCTGGAGGTACTCATAGAGCGCCCCCGCCACGTAGCGCATCACGGGGATCCACGCGATGCCCAGCAGCACCACCACCGTGGTGGCGATGCGGCCCACGCGCACCAGGTGCTTCTCGGACCGGCCCGGCCGGATCTTCTCGTAGATATCCACGGTGAAGAGCGTCGCGGCGGAGTTGAAGAGCGACGAGAGCGAGCTCATCAGCGCGGCCAGCAGCCCGGCCACCACGAGCCCCTTCAGCCCGGTCGGCAGCAGGTAGCCCACGAGCACGGGGAACGCCAGGTCGGGCGAGGCCAGCTCGATTCTGCCCAACTTCGCCAGCGCATAGGCGATCATCCCCGGTACAATGAACAGGAACACGGGCGTGAGCTTGAGATAGGCCCCCCAGATCGTGCCGCGGCGGGCCTGCTGCATGTTCCGAGCGGCCAGGGTGCGCTGGACGATGTACTGGTCGGTGCACCAGTACCACAGCCCCACGATGGGTGCGCCGAAGAGCATGCCTGCCCAGGGGAAGTTGGGGTCGCTGGCGGGCCGCCACATGTTGAAGTGCTCGCTGCCGCACAGCCGCCGCAACTCGCCCCACCCGCCGACGGAGGACAAACCGATCGCGGTGATGCACAGCGACCCGGCGATGAGCACGAACGCCATGGCCGTGTCGGTGAACACCACGGCCCGCAGGCCGCCCGAGACGGTGAAGATGCCGGTGGCGACCACCGTGGTGACGGCGCCGACCCAGAAATTGTCGAGGCCGCCGAACGTGCCCTCGGGCAGCAGCGTCTTGAACACCACGCCCCCCGCGTACACGGTCACGCTCACCTTCGTGAACACATAGGCCACCAGGCTCACCACCGAGAGAATCCAGCGCACGGTCGCGTTGTAGCGCTTCTCGAGGAACTCGGGCGTGGTGAAGATGCCGGACCGCCAGTAGAACGGCACGAACACCCAGCCCAGCACCAGGATGCACCAGGCATGCAGTTCGTAGTGGGCCATCGCCATGCCGCTCTTCGCGCCGGAACCCGCCAGGCCCACGATGTGCTCGGAGCCGATGTTCGTGGCGAAGAGCGAGCCGCCGATGATGAACCACCCGATGTTCCGGCTCGCCAGGAAGTAGTCCTTCGCCGTCTCCTGGTGCCGCGACGACCACCAGGCCACGGCCGCGATGCCCGCGAAGTACAGCCCGATCACCAGCCAGTCCCAGCCGACCAGTCCAGTCATCCCGCATCTCCCGGAATCGGTGCCGTGTGTGAGACGAGGCCGCCGGGCGTGATTATACAGGATGCGGCGGAGCGGGCAAGTGGCGTCGCGAGCGCCGCCCGCGCTTCGGGCGTGCGTTTGACACGCGGCCGCCGTTGCTGGTAGAAGAGGCCGTGGCCGAGGAACCGGTGAGGCGTTGCGTCATGCCAGACGACCCGAGGGCCCGCTCGTCGCTGTGGGAAGTGACCCGGTTGTTCCTGAAGCTGAGCGTGCTCAGCTTCGGCGGCCCGGCAGGGCACATCGCGCTGATGGAGGACGAGGTGGTGGCGCGCCGCGGCTGGCTGTCGCGCGAGCGCTTCCTCGACCTCGTGGGCGCGACGAATCTCATCCCCGGGCCCAACGCGGTCGAGATGGCGATCCACATCGGCTATCTTCGGCGCGGATGGCTCGGGCTGCTCGCCGCCGGGGCCAGCTTCATCGTGCCGGCGGTCCTCATCACCACGGCCATGGCGTGGGCCTACGTGCGCTACGGGACGCTGCCCCAGGTCGGGCCGTTCCTGGCCGGCGCCAAGCCGGCGGTGCTGGCGGTGATCCTGGTGGCGGTGTGGCGGCTCGGGCGCGCGACGCTCAAGCAGTGGCGTCTGGCCGCCGTGGGCGCTGCCGTGCTCGCGGGCGCCATGGCCGGGCTGAACGAGGTGCTGCTCATCTTTGCCGGCGGCCTGGCGGGAATGCTGTGGCTCGCGCACCGGGGCTCGGCCGCATCCCCTCCCCCGCCCTCTGCGGCTCTGGCCATTCTGCCCTGGGGCTTCTCCTCGCGCGTTCTCGCCACGGGCGCCGCAGCGGGCGCCGCGGCGGGCGTGTCGCTGTGGGCGTTGGGGCTGTTCTTCCTCAAGGTGGGCGCGGTGCTCTACGGCAGCGGCTACGTGCTCGTGGCGTTCCTCGAGGGCGGCCTGGTCCGCGAATATGGTTGGCTCACGCAACAGCAACTGCTCGACGCCGTCGCCGCCGGACAGGTGACGCCCGGTCCCCTGCTCTCCTCCGTCGCCTTCGTGGGCTACCTGTTGCGTGGCGGGGCGGGGGCGGCCGTGGCCACGGTTGCCGTCTTCCTGCCATCGTTCGTCTTCGTCGTGCTGCTCAGCCCGGTGGTGCCGCGGCTGCGCGAGTCGCGCTGGAGCTCCTCGTTCCTGGATTCGGTGAACGTGGCTTCGGTGGCCCTGATGCTGGCCGTGGGCGCCAAGTTAGGCGGGGAGACCCTCATCGGGTGGCCCTCGTGGGCCATTGCGGCCGCGGCCCTAGTGGCCGGCGCGCGGTGGCAGGCAAACAGCGCGTGGCTCATCCTCGGCGGCGCCGCCCTGGGGTGGTTGCTGGGGCTGCGGGCGACCTGATACGTGTTCACACACAGGCTTGCCTCAAGAGCTCCGCTGCATGGGCGGGGCTCTTTACGCCCATGCTGATGAGGAACTGCTTGAAGCCCTGGCCGAACTCGCGCCGGAGGTCGAGGAGGTGCTCCGGCGTGTCGCACCAGATGAAGACCTTCTTGCCCGCCTCGAGCGTCCTGTGGAAGTAGGGCCACCAGCGGCGATGCCAGGCGGGTTCGTGGCCGTCGCCGGGCGTCCACTGAAGCACCTGGAGCCGGGGGATGGAGAGCAGGTGGTCGTGGTGGCCGAGGGCGCCCGGGCCGTCCCAGTGGTACATGCAGTAAGAGACCCGCTCGGTCATTTCGGTGAGGACGGGGACCATGAACTCGCCGAACATCGCGGGGGAGATCATGGCGGAGAAGTCGCACTGGAACTTGGCCATGCGGCCGGGGGCCCAGCACCAGAAGACGGAGCCGCCGACCTCGTCGCGGAAGAGGTCGTAGAGGACGTCGTAGTAGCGGAAGTAGCGGTCGGTGATCTGGCGGAGGCAGCGGTGGACCCACTCGGGGCGCTCGAGGAGGTCCACGAGCAGTTCCTCGGTGCCACGCAGGGCGGCCAGGGTGTCGAGGCCCTCGATGAGGTCGGGGAACTGGATGAGGAACTTGCCTTTGCCCAGGCGGAGCTGCTCGCGGCCGAGGCGCAGCGAGAACTGCCAGTAGAAGTTGCCGGGGTCGTAGTCGAAGCGGGCGTCGTCGGGCGAGGCCATGCAGGGCTCGCACCAGACGGTGCCGGGCATTTCGATGCCGCGGCAGCCGAGGTAGAGGGCGAGGCAGTTGGGCGCGAGGTCGGGTGCGACGCTGGGCATGGCCTCGCCGAGGTAGTGGGTGTTGACGCAGGCGCGGGCCGAGAGGTTCACGCGATAGGCAAAGTTGGTGGTGGAGTAGCCGGTGACCCAGCCCGGCGGCTCGGGCATGACGGGGATATCCTCGAGGGGCTTCTCGCGCGGCGCCCAGAGCTGGAGCGCGGGACGGCCGATGTCGCCCCCGTGCCACCAGGTGGTCAGGCGAGCGCGAACGTCGTCTGCATCCTCGCGGTAGAGCAACTTGCTCACGCGTGTCTCCTCATTTCGTCAGGCCTGCCTTCCTCCTGAGCGCCTCGACATCTAGGCCCTCGATGAAGCGGGGCAGGTTGCGGAAGATCGAGTGGTGGCCGAAGCCGCCCTCCTTCATCTCGCGGATCGCCTCGTCCTTGCTCCAGTTCTGGACAACCACGCGGTAGACGGCGCACATCGTGCCCGTGCGGTCGGCGCCGTGGAGGCAGTGGACGAAGACGGGGGTCTTCGCCCTGTCGGTGACGATCTGGAGGAAGCGGACGACATCCTCGGTTTCGGCGTTCCAGGCGTTCATGGGGATGTGCTCGTAGGCGAGGCCGGTGTCGCCGAGTTCGTCGCGGTCGGAGTGCAGGGCGCGCAGGTTGACGACGGTCTTGATGCCCATCTTCGCCAGCTCGCGCAGGCCCTCGGCGGTGGGCTGCGCGCCGCGGTAGAGCCCGTCCGAGACCTTGTGGAGGTTGGGCAGGCCGGGCCGCTGGAGGGGCGTGGCCCAGGCGGCGGGGCGCGGGGCGTCCCTGCCTTGCGGCTCCTCGGCGGGGCATCGGACGTAGAGGCCGCAGGCCAGCCAGGCGAGGGCCAGCGCGAGGGCGGCGAAACGGCGTCGCGTCATGGGGTGCGGGCCTCCAGCCGCGCGAGGCGGCGAATCGCGTCCACGTCCAACTGGTCCATGTGTTCCAGGAGCTTCTGCATGACTCTGGCATCAATCTCCCCGACCTCGCGGAGTTCGCGGAGGGCATCCTCCTTGCTCCATCCGCAGACGAGGATGCGGTACATGGCGCACAGCACGCCGGTGCGGCCGATGCCGTCGTTGCAGTGGAGGAAGACGGGGGTGCGGCCGGGGTCGCTCACCACGGCGAGGAAGCGGGCGACGTGGCCGTTGTAGAGGCTCCAGCCCTTGATGTTGATGGGCACGTAGTCGAGGCCGGGAATCTTCTCGAGCATGTAGCGGTCGGAATGGTAGTGGCGCAGGTTGATGATGGTCTTCACCCCCATGGCCCTGAGCATGCGGAAGCCGGTGGTGGAGGGCTGGGCGCCGCGGAGGAGTTCAGGGGTCACGCGGCGGAAGTTGGGCACGCCGTCGGGGTCGCCGGGGCGCAGGGGCACTTCGGTCTCCATCGCGTCTTCCTCGTCGGGCTCGAGGCTGCGCGCGCCCAGGTAGATGCCGGCGGCGACCCAGAGCAGGAGGAGGGCGAGGGTGGGCAGGCGGCGGCGGTCGTCCATAGGCGTCCTTCCTGCCAGGGGATCGTACCGCCGGGCGGCCTTCCGGTCAAGCCACCGGTCACCCCTCGCGAGCGGCGCGCTGCGGCCGCGCGAGGTCGGGCGGGCCGGCGACGTGGGCGGTGAGCACGCGTTCGAGGAAGATTTCGGTGCCGTCGGCCGCGTTGGAGATGCGGTCATGGGCGTCGAGTTCCACGCGGTCGGCGGCGGTGCCGGCGAGGCGAGCCTGCTGGCGGACGGCTCGCTCGAGCTCGCCGGCAGCGTAGGCATGGGCGGCGTCGAGGCGGTCGAAGTCGCGGGTTTCGGGCAGGCCGTGCACGGCGTAGCCGCCAGCGGCGTTGGGCTCGATGCGCGCCTGGCGGGCGACGACCACGCGGCTGGTGATGGCGCCAATGGCGTTGGCCACGTCGGCGTGGGGCGGGATGATGGCCTCGGCGCCCAGGCGGCGGGCCGCCTGCGGCAGGAAGAGATGCACGGGCGCGCCCAGGCCGATCACGGGGCGATGGAGCGCGAGCCGCAGCGCAAAGCCGCCATTGCCCTCCCCCAGCAGATTCCGCACCAGCGCCTGGCAGGCGGGGCAGTCGTCCATGGCGTCGGGGTTGGTCTCCTCGTCGAGGACCTTCTTGAGCAGTTCGACGGCGAGGCGGTTCACGAGCAGGCCGAAGACGCGTTCGATGAACTCCTCGGGCGTCGAGCCGCACAGGCGGCTCACCAGGCCGCAGAGGCGCCTCGCCGCCCGGGCGTCCCAGCGGGTGAAGAGGCCGCGGCAGTGCAGGAGGTCGGTGGGCGTGAGGGCGCAGCGCTGGACGATGTACTGCTCCTCCAGCCGCGCGACGGGCAGCAGGTCCACGTGGGCGCAGGCGGTGCGCTCCGCGAGCTCGGCGAGCGAGTGCGGGCGCTGGCCCAGGAGGGCCAGGAGGCGCGCCTCGTCGGACCCCGCGGCCAGCCCGTCCACGCGCCCCGTGAGCGCGAGGAGTTCGAGCGGGCGGCTCGATCCCTCGAAGTCGTCGAGACGGGCCTCGACGTAGTCCAGGGCCTCCGGCGTGCCGGCGTGCTCGGCGGCGAGCCAGGCCACGGGCGCGACGCGCGTGGGCCCAATCGAGAGCTGGCCGCGCTCGCAGGCGATCAGGCTGTCGCCGCCGAGGCCGACGGTGCGCATGTCGAGCGCCTGCACGTGGGTCTGCCAGCCGCCCACGCGCGCCCCGCTCGGCGCGGTGTGCACGCGGCCGTCGCTCACCGCGGCGGTGTCGGTGGTGGTGCCGCCCACGTCCACCACGAGCGCCGAGTCGCACTGCGTGAGGTAACAGGCGCCGGCCACGCTGGCGGCGGGGCCGGAGAGGATGGTCTCGATGGGCCGCTCGAGCGCGGCCTGGGCGCTGAGGAGGGTGCCGTCGCCCTTCACGACCATGACGGGCGCGCGGATGCCGCGGGCCGCGAGCGCCGCGTCGGCGTCGCGCAGGAATCGCCAGAGCAGCGGGATGATGCGGGCGTTGAGCACGGCCGTGGTGGCCCTGGTGCGGAAGTTGAGCAGGGCCGAGAGCTCGTGCCCGCAGGTGACGGCGAGGCCCGTGGCCTCGGCCACCGCCGCCTTCACCTGGCGCTCGTGACCGGGGTTCACGGTGCTGGCGTAGCCCGAGACGGCGAAGGCTCCCACGCCGTGCCGCGCCACCATTTCGGCGGCGACACGCCCCACCTCGGCAGGATCCACGGGCTCCAGTTCACGGCCGTCAATCTCCAGCCGCCCGGCGATCGCGGCCTTCGGCTCGTGGGGGATGTCGGACGGCTCGAGGAGGCCGTACGGCGGCATCAGGAGGAGGCCCACCTTCTGCCCGCGCCCCTCGACGATGGCGTTGGTGGCCAGCGTGGTCGAGATGGCCACGAGGTCCACCCGCTCGAGTGCCTCGGGCTCCAGCCCGGCCAGCGCGTTGCCGATGCCCACCGTGTGGTCCCACTTGGTCGTGAGGGCCTTGCTCTTGCCGAGCACGGCCCGCGACGCGAAGTCGTAGAGCACGGCGTCGGTGTAGGTGCCGCCGGCGTCAATGCCCAGGCCGAGGCGAGCCGTGGCCGCGGAGCGCGGATGGCGGCTTGCGGGCCGGGAGCGAGGCCGGCCCGCCCCGCCGTCGCGGCGCGCCGTGGCGAGGGGCACGGCCTTGAGCGCGCCCTCGGCGGCGTCGAAGGCAGTGACGTGGCTCGGGGGCACGACGAGGACCTCGTCGGTCGTGGCCTCGGCGGTGAGGAGCTTCTCGAGGAGGCCCAGGTTGCCGGGCAGTTCCTCGTAGCGCCAGCCGAACTCCTGGGCCATCGCGCGGGCGTGGGCGGCATAGCGTGCGCGGCCGGCCGAGCCTGTGTCAATGAAGGCGGCCCGCTTGTAGTTCTTCTGCCAACTGTTCAGGAACTCGACGATGGCCTGGGCGTTCTCGTCGCCGTACTTGGCGGCCAGCTCGGCCGAGTCGGCGCGCCGCTCGGCGCGCCCTCTGGCGCGCCGCTGCGCGCGCGGCTGGACCTTCTCCTCGAACCAGCCGGCCGAGATGTAGTAGGTGCCGGGCACGCGCCAGAACTCGCGGCGGTAGGCCGCATCGGAGCCGAGGAAGAGCGCGATGCAGTCGTGCGCCTTGGGCAGCACGAGCGGCACGCCGCGCGCCCGCAGGCCCACGGTGCCGCGCCCGCACACGCCGTAGCCGATGACGATGCGCGAGCATTCGCGCCGCGCCGATGCGGCATCAATCGCCGCCTGAAGCCTGCGGCGAAGCTCGGTTGGCCGGTCGTGCAGGCCGCCCTCGAAGAACTCCGTGGTCACCCCGATGCCCAGCTTCGCCGCCAGCGCCCGAATGTCTATCGCCAGCACGCCACACGCGATGACGTGCGCTCGTTTGCTCTCGGCCAAGTCAATGCTCCAACAGGAACAGGTCCCATGGTCACGCCTCCGCCCCTCTATTCTACACGATAGGGCGTTCGAGGAACATCTTCCTCAGAGGCCCACATCGTCCAGGTGCAGGGGGATGGCCCGCCCGCGCAGCGCGCGCTGCACGTCGCCAGGGTCGAGGGCATCGGGGGTCGTGTCGCGCTCCGCGGCCATTGCGGCGGCCAGGCCCGCCGCTTGCCCGGTGAGCGCCGCGGGCGGGATCACGCGCATCACCTGCCAGGCGTCGCCCGCGGCGGCCATGCAGCGCCCCGCGGCGAGAAGGCCCCGCACCCGGCGCGGCAGGAGCGTGCCGTAAGGCACCTCCCACACGTGGGCCGCCTTGCGCCAGTCGGCCACCAGGCCCACCGACTCGGCGCAGCGTTGCCCGTGCTGCCCGTCGGCCAGCGTGGAGTGGCCCACGATGCGGCGGGTGGTGCGGAACTGCGCCATCGCGGGGAGCGTGAGGGGGAACACGTCGCACCGCCCCGCCGCCCCACGTTCGGCCTGCCGCGCCCGGTAGTGCTCGCGGAGCATTCGCCGCGTCTCGAGGACGAAGCGGGAGACGTCGCGCCCGCGCGTGCCGTCCCAGGCGCGTCCCGGGGGCGCGCCGCGGCCGGCGTCGTCGCCGCCGAGGCGCACCGCATCGAGCAGCGGGGCGCCGCCCCCCTGCTCCACCGCCCTGCGGGCCGCGTCGAGCGAGGCCTGGAGCGCCCAGATCGAGAGCCAGTTCTCGCCCGGCGCGCACTCGGCGCCGGCGCGGAACGACACGTCGGCGTCGCCCGTGGCGTCCACCACGCACCGAGCGCGGAGCAGGCCCCTTCCGCTCTTGTTTTCCACCTCCAGGCCCACGAGCCGGTCGCCCGTCATCGCGGGCGCGCACACCAGGGTGTCGAGCCAGAGGTCCACGCCCGCCTCGCCGAGGGCCTCGTCGAGGGCAAGCACGAACGAGGCGGGGTTGAACACGAGCAGGTAACGGCCCTGCCCCTCGCGCCAGGCGGGCGGCACTTCGCCCGGTCCGTATCGCGCGCTCAGGTGCAGGAACTCCTCGGCGATGCCGAAGGTCACCTGCGTGCCGCAGCCATCGCACAAGGGCAGGTAGACGTTCACCAGGCCGGTCGTGGCTAGGCCGCCGACGAGGATCGTCTTCTCGACCAGCGCCACGCTCCGCCCGCCCCGCGCCGCCTCCAGCGCGGCGGCCGCCCCGGCCACGCCGGCGCCTGCCACCACCACGTCATACTCGCGAACGAAGTTCAACGCGCAGACTCCTCAGACGTCCCGACTCCCACCTCCCGGAGCCCATAGTGAACCGGGAGCGAGGCATTCTGTCAATGTGCGATTCCCCGATCAGGGGCCGCCATGGGGCAGGAGGCGCCTGGGTGCGTCCGGCGCGGCCCCTGGGCAGTGGTTGCCTGGGCATGGGAGTGCAGTGCTTCTATACACCGACCCGACGCAGTGAACAACGGCTACTGATGACCTCCCTGCCCAGCGCCCAGCTCAAGTCGCGTGTGTGAATATGGTTGCTCAGCCCAGCTTGCGATCTAAGTATTTGCCAGACTGATACTTGTGGACGCCGTAGCACTCCGAGTCGAATGCCATGAAGGCAAGGCAACCCCGCCAGCAGGCTACACTCCGAACTGGTCCATAAACTCTTGGGAATTTAGTCTTTAGGCGGCTCTCCCTTGTGGTGGGTACTGACCGGTTGCATGTCGTCACGCGATCTTACCCGGGGTCAGGCGAGTCCGCGCTCGCGTGGCACTGACCGGGTGTGCTGGGACCCGCGTCGGTGGCGACATCTCGATGAGCTCGCCTGCGTTGCGTGGGGCGCGTGAGAGCGGCGCTCGGTAATTTCAGCGCACTTACCCACAATTTCGCTTGCGCCTGCAAGGGGTGGTGTGGTATAATCACCGCTCGATTGGGTCAACGGGTCTACATGCGCGAGAGAACTGCTACGGTCGCCCTACCTGTTCGGCTTACCACCTCTGCACTCTTTTGCGCCCTGAAGTTCGCGGCCGCGTGGGGCATTCCCTGTCGTGTGGGAGTGACGCGGCCCCACCTGCCGCCGGTGCCAGACCTGCTGCGCCTGGAGCGCACCGAGGCTGCCCGCCGCAGGAGTTCGTTCGGTCCCTTTGGTGGAGTGTGTGGATGAACATCTACGTCGGCAATCTGTCGTACAGCACGGACGACGCCGCGCTGCGGGCCGCCTTCGAGCCCTTCGGCACGGTTGCCTCGGCCCAGGTCATCACTGACCGGGAGACAGGGCGTTCGCGCGGCTTCGGCTTCGTTGAGATGCCGTCGGACGAGCAGGCCCGCGCCGCCATCGCGGCGCTCAACGGCCAGGACCTCGATGGCCGGAAGCTGAACGTCAACGAGGCTCGGCCTCGCACCGATCGTCCGGGCGGCGGCGGCGCCGGCCGGGGCGGCGATCGCCGGGGCGGTGGCGACCGCGGCGCGCGCAGGCCCTCCTGGTAAGCCCAGGGCGGCTGCTCAGACAACTTGAATCGCCTGTTGAGAGGCCCAGGGCTTTTCGGAAGGTCGTGGGCCTCTTTTTTTTGGCCCCTCGGCCCTGACGATCTCGCCTCGGCTGCCCTGATGACGAAGGAGGCATGACACAGGATTGAAGAACCTCCCGCGGGTTACGAACCCGCGGGAGGTTGGGGTTGGACGCAGGAGCGTCCGGATTTCCGCCCCCACGCGGAGCGCAGGGGCGAGAAGGAGAAGGTGACGGAACGTAGGCGCGAGATAGAGAACCTCTACGGTCCGTGTGGGCGGGGGCTCTGTCCCCCGCGAGGAGGCGGCAGGACGCGGGGCGCGGAGGCCCCGCCCACAGCCGAACCCCAGAACGAAGCTCGGCCTCTTGGCCGCTCTGCCGTCGCTTCGTCTTCGGGGAGGAGGGGGCAAGAACCTCCCGCGGGTTACGAACCCGCGGGAGGTTGGAGTTGGACGCAGGAGCGTCCGGACCTCCGCCTCCACGCGGAGCACAGGGGCGAGAAGCAGAAGGTGACGGAACGTAGGGGGGAGAAAGACAACCTCTACGGTCCGTGTGGGCGGGGGCTCTGTCCCCCGCGAGGAGGCGGCAGGACGCGGGGCGCGGAGGCCCCGCCCACAGCCGAACCCCAGAACGAAGCTCGGCCTCTTGGCCGCTCTGCCGTCGCTTCGTCTTCGGGGAGGAGGGGGCAAGAACCTCCCGCGGGTTGCGAACCCGCGGGAGGTTGGGGTTGGACCCGGGAGGGCTGTGCCGAGTGCCTGGGGGGCGGAGCGTTACCATGCTGTATCAACCCTGTGAGGGGGGAAGTGATACAGCATGGGTGGATGGGCGAGAATGGGCGATTCTCGTGGTTCCGGCCATACTCGCTCATCCGCGCAATGAGCAAGTATGTGAGCGGGAATGGCCGGAGAGCGTAAGGCGTTGGGGCATAGAAGGTTATGGGGTGGCCCTCGCTGGCGATGAGCCACCTCTCCCCCACGGCCCGCCACGCCTCGCTACACGCCGGCGCGCAGGTGTCGCGCGGCGTCCGGCGGCGCGTTGTCGGGGCCGACGGCCAGCGCCTTCTCGGGCGGGCCCAGGCGCACGGCCGCAGGGTCGCCCTCGATGACCATCGCCGTCGCCGCCTCGCCGCCGATCTGGTTGCCGTAGATCACCACGCCCTCGGTGCCTTCGGCCACGCGGATGCCTGCGATGCGGCGGCTCGCAGGCTGGATTCGATTGCGGAGCACGTGCACGTCGGCCAGCGCCGCCGCGAGATGGACCTCGGCCTCTCCGCTCGACTGGCAGTTGCCCGCTACGTCGTTCTCCTCGACGTGGCAGCGGTTGCCCGCCATCACGCGGTCGTGTTCGCGGAAGAAGATGCCGCAGCCGCCGTTGTGGCGGATGGTGTTGCGCCGGATCAGGTGGTCGGTGTCGCGGCCGCCCACGGAGATGCCGTGGCGCCCGTTCTCCTCGACGAGGCACCCCTCGCACAGCGAGAACGACACGCGCAGGCAGTAGAAGATGCCGTCGGCCCCGTTGCGGCGGCACGTGCAGCGCAGGAGCACGGGTCGGACGGAGCCGCTGCCGGGGTGCAGGCCCAGGCCGGCGTTGTCCTCGCACGTGCAGTCCTCGATCCGGGTGCCGTCGGTCTGCTGGAAGCTGATCCCGTCGCCGTTGACGTTGGCGACGTGCAGGCCGCGCAGCGTGACCTGGCGGCACTGGATGAGGAAGACGCCGCCGCCGCGGCAGCCGTTGAGCGTGTCGGGGTTCTGGGCTCGGTTGCCGTCCACCGCCAGGTTCGCCACGGAGGCGCCGTGCACGCCCTCGCCCCGGACCACGGGGAAGAGCGAAACCACGCGGCCCTTCGCATAGCGCCCGTAGTCGTGGTTGAGCATGTGGCTCAGGCCGAAGCGGTCGCCGTCGCGCCAAGTGAGGGTGGCCTGGGTCTCGTAGAAGCCGCCTGAACGCGAGTCGCCGATCAGCACGCCCATGCCCACACGGAACTTGTCGGGCTCGGCGAGCGACACGTCGTAGTGCCCGTAGCCGAGGTCGGCCGAGAGGTCGGAGCGCACCTCGGCCGCCTTTCGGAGAACCGTCTCGCGCCCGGAACCCTCCACGTGCACCCCGGTGCGCAGGTGCAGGGCGTCTTCCATGTGGTAGGTTCCTGGCCGCAGGATCACCCGGCCGCCGCCGAGGGCGGCCACCCGGTCCACCGCGGTCTGGATCGCCCGGTTGTCGGCGCCGCACACGTCGGCGCTGCTTGGCCCCACGCTCAATTCTGCCCAAGCCATGCTTCGTGCCTCCATTCGGGTGGTTGCCTCAGCGCAGGAAGACGGGATTCGTCCACGCCGAACGCCCCTGAGCATCGGTGCATTCCACGCGGACGTAGACTTCGTTGCCCCTGGGCGCGAAGTCGCCGGCGGCCACGGGCGAGCCGTCGTCGCTGCGGACGAGTCTGCCCTGGGCCCCGTTGCAGATGAAGCGGATGCAGGCGACGGGCGACGTGCGCACGGCGAGCCGCCCGGCGTCGAGGGTCAGCGACTCGATGGTCGGCCCGCACGTGGCGTAGAAACGGCCCGAGGCCAGTGCCTGCATCACGGCCTCGGCGGAGCGCTTGGCGCACTTCGCCATCACCCAGCCCTGGAACACGTCGTGCGTCGCGCTGTGCGCGTCGTCCACCGCCAGCCCGAAGACCCGGCGGCCCTGCGACAGCAGATCGTCCCAGTGCACGCTCGAGGTCCCCTTCCCTATCGTGACTTCGCACGTGGTGTTGAAGACCTCCACGGCGGCGAACTCCTGCACGATCTCAAGGTCTTTGATGTTCTGGCCGGTCCAGTAGGGGTGGGCGATGATGGCGAGGCCGCGGGCCTCGTTGATGGCGTCCACGGTGGTCTGAATCTGCTTCGAGGCAGGCAGGGCAAAGCCGGCGGGCAGGCCGAGCCCGACCAGATGGTACCAGGGCCCCCCCGTGGGATTCGCGCACACCACCTCGATGCCCCGCAGCACGAGGAGGCGGCTCGGCGTCAGGGCCGACGGGTCGGCGAGCCGGTCGTGGTCGGTCAACGCCAGGAAGTCGTAGCCCCGGGCCTGGTACGCGGCGACGCGCTCCTGCGGGCTCTGCCGGCCGTCGGAGAGCGTGGTGTGCGTGTGCAGGTTGCCCTTGAGCCACTCGCCTGGCGCCTCGAAGGGATTGTCAAAGACCATCCTGTGGGGTCCTCTGTGAAAGGGGCGGGCCGCCGTCGCGGTAGACCAGGCGCACGAGCGTCAGGTCGCGGCCCTCGTAGTAGTTGGCCATGATCGTGTACCGGGCGAGCACCTCGTACCCCTGCACAAGGTGCGAGCACGTGCGATGCAGGCGGTCCAGCTCGCGCGAGTAGCCGAGGACGTAGGCGGGCCGCCAGCGCGCGAGGCGCTCGGGCAACTCGCCCTCGTGATCGTGCGAACTCGACAGCGGGCGGATCGTGCGGCTGCACAGCGCGGCCACGTGCGCCAGGCTGCCGAGCAGGCGCACCTCGCGGTTCCCATCCTCCACCCGCCGCGCCACGTCGCGCATCGAGCGGAGCAGCGACCGCGAGTCGGCGCGCGACGCGTAGCGCTGGACGGCTGGAATCTGAAGCACTACGTGCGCCACCACGAGCGCTGCGACGGCCGCCGTGCGCCGCCCGCCGCGGGCGGCCAGGGCGAAGACCAGGCTGGCCACCGCCGCGTACGCCGCGGGATACACCGAGAAGCTCACCCAGCGGGGCGGCTGGTACTCGAACCAGCCGAAGAACAGCAGCCCCACTCCCGCCCAGATGCCCAGGGCGGCCAGCGGACGCCACGGCTCGGAGCCGGCATCGGCCGCGGCGGGCCGGCGCCGCAGCCGGCGAGCCGCCCACGCCAGCGCGCCGGGCGCCATCGCCACCACGAGGGCCAGGCGCCAGGGCCGCCGCGCGTGCCACGCGAGCAGGCCCCACTCGTTGCGCAGCACGGCTTCGAGCGATGTCGTGCGGAACTGGGTCTTCATCACGCTGTCGAGGCTCGCCGCATCCTCCACCGCCACCCGCGCCATCGCCATGCGCATTCCGGCGAAGGCGGCCAGCGCACAGGCGCCCGCCGCCGCGACGCCCAGGGCCGTCCGATGCTCGCCTCGCCGAACGGCGCGCCACGCCTCCCACGCCCAGAGCAGCAGCGCCGCGCCCAGCGTGTAGGCCAGGTTCGACTTCGTGCACACCGCCAGCATGGCGCACAGCAGGCTGGCCGCGGCCCACGCCCGCCGGCGCCGCCAGGCCACCCAGAGCCACAGAGCCATCAGCCCAAAGAGCGTGCCCAGCGGCTCGGCAAAGGCCACGCGCGAGTAGGCGAAGGCGTCGAACGATGCGGCGACGAGGAGGCAACACGCCAGACTCGCACCCACCGCGAGCCGCTGCCGGCAGATTCGGTAGAAGACGGCCACCGAGCCGAAGGAGCAGAGCACCGACAGATAGCGCGCCGCCACGAGCAGGTCCCGGGCCAGAAAGCCGAGCCCGGTGGTGACCGCCGCGTAGAGCGGCGAAAGGTAGTACCAGTTCGAGTCGGCCTCGTTTCGCCAGACGCCGAACGTGTGGTAGAGTTTCGCGGCCTTGAGGTAAAAGCCCTCGTCGCCCATGAGCGCGCCGCTGTACGACACGATGCCGCCGGGAGGGTCGGCCTCGATCGCCGCGAGGCGCACCAGGAGCAACCCCACGACCGCCGCTGCCAGCACCCCGTGAACCCAGCTTCGCGATGGCATCAGGGGCTTCCCGCAGACGCCGTCGGGCACGAGCGCGCATCCCGCATCCGGAACTCCTCCTGAGCGGCCGAGTTCCCCCGCCGCTGCCGTTATCGCCGGCGGAGCCGCGCTTGTCAAGTCGCACAGGCCCTTGATTTTCCGGGGGCGGCGGCTAAGATCACCTGCGTCCCGTGTAACCCAGGCGCCTCATGGGAGCATGCACTTGGCCGGCAAGCTCTACAGCCTCGAACCGAACGCCGTCCCCCGCGTCGAAACCCGCTATCGGCGGATCGTGACCCCGATTCCCGTGCCCGAGTCGCTGCCGATCCTGCGCACGCTGCTCGACTGCGAACCTGTCTCGATGCAGGGCCAGCCGCCGGTCGTGTGGGACCGGGCCGAGGGGTTCCAGGTCTTCGACCGCTGGGGCAACGTGTGGCTCGACTGGTCGAGCGGCGTGCTGGTGACGAATGCGGGGCACGGCCGCCGGGAAATCCGCGACGCCATCGCCGCCCAGGCGCAGCACGGCCTGCTCCACAGCTACTGCTTCGCCAACGAGCCGCGGGCGCGGCTCGTCAGGAGGCTGAGCGACCTGGCCAACGCCGCCATCCACAGAATCGCAGGGCACGGAGACCCCGCCCACACGGGCACCGCGTACAAGGTCTTCCTGCTCACGACCGGGGCCGAGACGACGGAGAATGCGATCAAGCTGGCGCGCACCTATGGCCGCAAGGTCGGCGGGCCGCGCAAGATCGGCCTCGTGTCGTTCGAGAGGGCCTTCCACGGCCGCACGCTGGGCGCCCAGCAGATCGGCGGCATCCCGGCCCTCAAGGACTGGATCGGCAATCTCGACCCCGATTTCCACCAGGTGCCCTTCCCCGATGGCTTCCGCACGACAGACGTGAGCTTCGACCTGTTCCTCAGGACGTTGGAGCGCAAGGGCGTGGGCCCCGAACGCATCGCGGGGGTGATCACCGAGACGTATCAGGGCGGCGGCGCCGACTTCGCGCCGCTCGATTACATGCAGGCCCTGGCCGCCTGGTGCCGCCGGCACGACATCCTGCTGATCCTCGACGAGGTGCAGGCTGCCTTCGGGCGCACGGGCACCTTCTGGGGCTTCGAGCACTATGGCGTGGCGCCCGACCTCATCTGCTGCGGCAAGGGCATCACCAGCAGCCTGCCGCTCGGCTGCGTGATCGGGCGCGACGACGTGATGAGCCTCTACGGCCCCGGCGAGATGACGAGCACCCACTCGGGCAACCCCGTGTGCTGCGCCGCGGCGCTGGCGAGCCTCGACCTCATCGAGCGCGAGGCCCTGGTCGAGAACGCCCGCAGGGTCGGCGAACTGCTCCACGTGGAACTCGGCCGTCTCAAAGCCCGGTTCCCCAGGCACATCGGCGCCGTGCACGGCAAGGGCCTGGTGGCCGGCGTCCTGCTCGTGAAGCCGGGCACGAAGGACCCCGACGGGGACCTGGCCTTCGAGGTCGTGCGCCGCTCGGTCGAGAAGGGCCTGCTCTTCTTCTCGCCCGTCGGTTTCGGCGGAGCGACGGTGAAGGTGTCGCCGCCCCTGTGCATCACGGCCGAGGCCGTGCGCGAGGGGGCCGCGGTGCTGGGCGAGGCGATGGCCGAGGCAGTTGACTCAAAGGAGTGAGGCGGCAATGGCGGATGCGCTGGCGCCCTTGCACGTGGTCGTGGTCGGCGGCGGCATGATCACGCAGGAGGTCATCCTGCCCACGCTCTTCCAGGAGCGGCGCCGCGGGCGCATCGCGCACGTCGCCCTGGCCAGCCGCCGGGCCGCCACCGTGCGCGCGTGCCAGGAGATGTTCCCCGGCGAGCCCCTCGCGGGCTTCCCCGACCCCGCGACGACCGACGCCGAGGCGAGCCGCCCCGAAGCCTACCTCGACGCGCTCGACGCCCTCCCCGAGGGCGGCCTGGTCATCGTAGCCACCCCCGACCACCTGCACACCGAGGTGGTGCTGGCCGCCATCGAGCGCGGCCTGCACTGCATCGTGCAGAAGCCGCTGTGCCTCAAGGTGGCCGAGGCCCGCGCCATCGGCGAGGCTGCCCGCGAGAAGGGCGTCTACGTGCTCACCGACTACCACAAGCGCCACGACCGCGCCATCCGCGCGGCCCGCACCCGCTTCCGCAGCGGCGAGCTGGGCGAGATGCTCTGCGGCCACGCCTGGATCGAGGAGCGCCGCGAAATGCCCCTCAAGTGGTTCGCCCGCTGGTGCGACCAGAGCTCGCCCTTCGAATACATCGGAGTCCACTACGCTGACGCCTACTACTTCATCACGGGCCTCCTCCCCAAGCGCCTGATCGCCTTCGCCCAGAGCAAGTTCCTGCCCACGGTCGGCAAGGACGCCTTCGACGCCGTGCAGGCCGTGATCGAGTGGCGCGACGGCTCGGTGCTTTACGTGCAGACCTCGTGGGTGCTGCCCGACGGCGAGACGGCGCTCACCCGCCAGGGCCTCCAGCTCACGGGCACCCAGGGCGAGTACTGGGCCGATCACAAGGACCGCAACCTCTACTTCTGCACCCAGGCGCGCGGCTTCGAGCACTTCAACCCCAACTTCTTCAAGGGCTACACCGACCCCGACGACCCGAGCCGCATCGAGTGGGTGGGCTATGGCTACGACAGCATCCTCCAGGGGATCGTGGACGTGCAGCGCCTCGCCGCCCAGACGCGCGGGCTGGATGCCTCGCACGCGCTGCGCCGGCGCCGCGAGTTGCTCGCCGGGCTCGAGCCCGTGCGGGCCTTGCCGGCCCAGGCCCTCGTCGGCACGGCCGTCAACGAGGCCGTGCGCCTCTCGATCGCCAACGACAGCCACTACGTGGGCTTCGGGGACGATCTGGCGCCCGAGCCCCAGTGAGGCCACTGCCGATTGAGCCGCAGCCGCAAACCTAGTACAATCCCACCGAGGTGAAACATGGCCGGAAAGAAACCCGCACGCGGATTCGAAACCCTCCAGCTTCACGGCGGCCAGAAGCCCGACCCGGCCACCGGCTCGCGCACCGTGCCCATCTACCAGACCACGTCGTACTGCTTCCGCGACACGGCGCACGCGGCCCGGCTCTTCGCCCTCGAGGAGCCCGGCTACATCTACACCCGCATCATGAACCCCACCACCGAGGTCCTCGAGAACCGCGTGGCGCTGTTGGAGGGCGGCGCCGGCGCCCTCGCCTTCGCCAGCGGCCAGGCCGCCTGCACGGCCGGCATCCTCAACATCGCCTACGCAGGGGCCGAGGTGGTCGCCGCCGCCAACCTCTACGGCGGCACCGTGACCCTTCTCGACAGCACGCTCCAACACTACGGCGTCCGCACCGTCTTCGTGGACCCCGCCGACCCCGACAACTTCCGCCGGGCCATCACCGACCGCACGCGCCTCCTCTTCGTCGAGACCATCGGCAACCCGGGGCTCGACGTGCCCGACCTCCGCGCCCTCGCCGACGTGGCCCACGACGCCGGCATCCCGCTGATGGTGGACAACACGTTCGCCTCGCCCTACCTGTGCCGCCCGTTCGAGCACGGGGCCGACCTGGTGATGCACTCGCTCACCAAGTACATCGGCGGCCACGGCAACTCCATCGGCGGCCTCCTGGTAGACAGCGGCCGCTTCGACTGGGCGGCGAGCGGCAAGTTCCCCATGCTCACGGAGCCCGACCCCAGCTATCACGGCCTGAGCTACACCAGGGCATTCGGCCCCGCCGCCTTCATCGCCAAGGCGCGTGTCAACATGCTTCGCGACCTGGGCGCCTGCCTGAGCCCCTTCAACGCCTTCCTCATCCTCCAGGGCATCGAGACCCTCTCGCTGCGGATGGAGCGGCACAGCGCCAACGCCCTGCGGGTGGCCCGCTGGCTCGAAGGCCACCCCAACGTCACCTGGGTGCGTTATCCGGGCCTGCGCTCGCACCCGTCGCATCGCCTCGCGCGCCGCTACCTGCCCAGGGGCTGCGGCGGCATGATGGGCTTCGGCATCCGGGGCGGCCTGGAGGCCGGCAAGCGCTTCATCAACGCCGTCGAACTGTGCAGCCACCTGGCCAACGTGGGCGACGCCAAGACCCTCGTCATCCACCCCGCGTCCACCACCCATAGCCAGCTCAGCCCCGACCAGCAGCTCGCGTGCGGCGTGACGCCCGACTTCATCCGCCTTTCGGTCGGCATCGAGACGGCCGACGACATCATCGCCGACCTCGACCAGGCGCTCAAGGCAAGTCGCAAGTCGAAAGCCGAAAGTCAAGAATCCCACAGGGAGTGACCTCACCGCAAACCCGTCACTTTGGACTCTTGACTTTGGACTTTCGATTTTGGACTTTGGATTCTTGACTTTGGACTTCTGACTTTCGACTTTCGACTTTGGACTGAATTTCATGGCCGGCGACGAACCGCAGATGGATCAAGCACCGCAGCGCCCCGACCTTCCGCCGTGGCAGCAGCCGGACTCCGTGGGCATCGTCGAGACCAGGACCTTCACCTTCGCCGAGCCGCCCAACGAGATGCGGCTCGACAGCGGCTCGAAGCTCGGCCCGATCACCCTCGCCTACGAAACCTACGGCCGGCTCGACGAGCGCAGGCGCAACGCCGTCCTCATCTGCCACGCCCTCTCGGGCGACGCCCACGTGGCCGGCTACCACTCCGAGGAGGACCGCAAGCCCGGCTGGTGGGACGCCATGGTGGGCCCCGGCAAGGCGTTCGACACCGACCGCTATTTCGTCATCTGCTCCAACTGCATCGGCGGCTGCAAAGGGTCCACCGGCCCCAGCTCCGTCAACCCGGCCACGGGCCGCCGCTACGGGCGGAGCTTCCCGGTCGTCACCATGGCCGACATGGTCCGCGCCCAGAAGGCCCTCGTAGACCATCTGGGCATCCCGGCCCTCCTCGCCGTCGTCGGCGGCTCCATGGGCGGCATGCAGGTGCTCGAATGGGCGATCAACTATCCCGATCGCGTGTGGACCGCCATCCCCATCGCCACCACGCCGCGCCTCACCGCCCAGGGCATCGCCTTCAACGTCGTGGGGCGCCAGGCCATTCTCGACGACCCGAACTACCGCGACGGCGACTACTACGGCCACGAGCCGCCTAAGCGCGGCCTCGCCATCGCGCGCATGCTCGGCCACATCACCTACCTCAGCGACGAATCCATGCACCAGAAGTTCGGCCGCCAGCTCCGCGATCGCGACGACTACAGCTACGAGTTCGACGTGGACTTCGAGGTCGAGAGCTACCTGAAGTACCAGGGCCAATCGTTCGTCGAGCGCTTCGACGCCAACTCGTACCTCTACATCACGCGGGCGATGGACTACTTCGACCTGGCCGACAAGCACGGCTCGCTCCAGGCCGCCTTCCGCGCGGTGACGGCCCGCTTCCTCGTCATCGCCTTCAGCTCCGACTGGCTCTACCCCCCCTACCAGTCGAAGGAGATCGTGTCGGCCCTGCGCGCCAACCGCTTGCACTTCGCCTACTACGAAATCCCATCCAACTACGGCCACGACGCCTTCCTGCTCGAGAAGGCGCGGATCAGCCGCGTCATCTCGGACTTCCTGGCGCTCAACTACGCGCGCGCGCTCACCGAGGAGAAACCCTAGGTGTCCCCTGCCGCCACCTCGCCCCGGCTGCGCCCCGACCTGGCCGAGATCGCCGCGCTCATCGAGCCGCACACCCGCGTGCTGGACCTCGGCTGCGGCGGCGGCGAGCTGATGGCCCACCTCGAACGCACGCGCGGCGTCACCGCGCGCGGCATCGAGATCAAACCCGAGCGCGTGGTGGACTGCGTGGCGAAGGGCCTCTCCGTCTTCCAGGGCGACCTCGACCAGGGGCTGCACGACTACGAGGACAACGCCTTCGACTACGTGGTGCTCAGCCAGACCCTGCACCTCGTGAGCCGCCCCGGCCTTGTCATCCGGGAGATGCTGCGCGTCGGCGCCCGCGGCATCGTCTCCATCCCCAACTTCGGCTACTGGCGCATCCGCCTCGGGTTGCTGCTCCGGGGCCGCGTGCCGCGCGCCGGCTGCTTCGGAGAGCCCTGGTACACCACCCCCACGGGGCACGTGATGACGCTGTGCGATTTCCGCGACTTCTGCCGCGCCAGCCAGATTCGAATCGAGAAGGAACGCTTCGTCACCGGGCCCGGCCCGCTCGCGCGCGCGCTGGGCAGGACCTTCCCCAACACCTTCGCCCAGCTCGGCATCCACGTCCTGTCCCAGAACCACGCCGGCTCAGGCCCCACGGGCAGCCACAGGGTGTGGGCCGGAATTGTAGGTGGCTGCGGGAGCTCCGAAGGAGCGAAATAGGA
>DAOOIT010000052.1 GCA_035384565.1 Planctomycetota bacterium
TGGGTGTTCTTGAAGATGCACACCGACGCGGGGCTGGTGGGCTGGGGCGAGCCGATCGTCGAGGGCTGGTCGCGCACGGTGGCGGCCTGCGTGGCCGAGATGGGCCGCTACCTCATCGGCCAGGACCCGCGCCGCATCGAGCACCACTGGCAGGCGCTCTACCGCGGCGGCTTCTATCGCGGCGGCCCCGTGCTCGTGAGCGCGCTCAGCGGCATCGAGCAGGCGATGTGGGACATCACGGGAAAGTCCCTCAGCGTGCCTGTCTACCAACTCCTCGGGGGCGCCGTTCGCGACAGGATTCGCGTTTACGCCCATGTTGGCGGCGAGAGCGCCGACGCCTATGCCGCGTCGGGCAAGAAGGCCCTCGAGCGCGGGTTCACGGCGGTGAAGACCTGCCCCTTCGGCGCCGCGCGCTTCGTCGAAGGCCCCGCCTTCGTCGAGGGGGTCGTGGCCCGCGTGGCCGCACTGCGCGAGGCGGTGGGGAAGGGGGTGGACATCGGCCTCGACTTCCACGGCCGCGTCGGCCCCGCGATGGCAATCCAGCTCGCCAAGGCTCTGGAGCCGTTCTCGCCGATGTTCATCGAGGAGCCGTGCCTGCCGGAGAACGTGGACGCGATGGCGCGCGTGGCGCGGTCCACGAGCGTGCCGATCGCGACGGGCGAGCGCCTGTTCACGAAATGGGGCTTCCGCGAGGTGCTCGAGAAGCAGGCCGCGGCCATCCTCCAGCCCGACCTCTCGCACGCGGGCGGCATCCTGGAGGTGCGTAAGATCGCCGCGATGGCCGAGGCCCACTACGCCGCGATCGCTCCGCACTGCCCCCTCGGCCCCATCTCCCTTGCCGCGGGCCTCCAGGTGGACGCCTGCACGCCGAACTTCCTGTGCCAGGAGCAGGTGTGCCTGGGCGAAGGCTACCTCCAGCAGCCCTTCGTGGTGAAGGACGGCTACGTGGACGTGCCCACCGGCCCCGGCCTGGGCATCGAGGTGGACGAGGCGGCGGTAGCCGAGAAGCTCTACGACGGCTCGTGGGAGACGCCCCGCCTGTGGCACGAGGACGGCTCGGTGGCGGATTGGTAAGGGGGCTCAGCGTGCGGTGGCGTTCCTGGCCTCTTCCTCCTCGATGTGGCCGGACCAGAGGTAGCGCTCGGTCTCGGCGACGATGACCTTGTGGAGGAGCAGCAGCGCGACGAGGTTGGGGATGGCCATCAGCGCGTTCGCCACGTCGGCGAAGTTCCACACGACCGGCACGCTCACGACGGCCCCCACCAGCACGGCTACCACCCAGGCCAGGCGGTAGGGCCAGATAACGGCCCTGCCCAGCAGATACTCCGCCGCCCGCTCTCCGTAGTACTCCCAGCCGATGATGGTGGTGAACACGAAGGTCAGCAGGCCCACCGTCAGCACGACGGGGCCGATGCTGTGCACCGAGTCGAATGCCTCGCGCGTGAGCTGCACGCCGGCCTCGCCGGCCGCCGTCGGGTGGTTCCACACGCCCGTGTTCACCAGCACGAGGCCCGTGAGCGCGCACACGACCACGGTGTCCCAGAAGGTGCCCGTGGACGACACGAGGGCCTGCCGCACGGGGTTGCGGGTCTGCGCGGCGGCGGCGACGATGGGCGCCGAGCCGAGGCCCGACTCGTTCGAGAACAGCCCGCGCGCCACGCCCCAGCGGACCGCGGCGCTCACGCTCGCCCCCGCGAAGCCGCCGGCCGCGGCCTGGCCGGTGAAGGCCGAACGCACGATCAGCCACAGCGTGTCCGGCAGGGTTGAGAGGTTGGTGCACAGGATGACGAGGCAGCCGGCCACGTAGAAGACCGCCATGAACGGCACGATGCCCTCGCACACCCGCGCGATCCAGCGGATGCCGCCCAGGATCACCAGGCCCACCAGCGCCGTGAGCGCGGCGCCCGTCGCCCACGGGGAGAGGCCGAAGGTCCGGCCCGTGAGCTTGGCGATGGCGTTCGACTGCACCAGGTTGCCGATGCCGAAGGCGGCGAGGGCCGTGAAAATGGCGAAGAGCACCCCGAGCCACTTCATCCCCAGGCCGCGTTCGAGGGCGTACATCGGCCCGCCCAGCATCGTGCCGCTGGCCGTCTTCACGCGGTACTTCACGCCCAGCAGCGCCTCGGCGTACTTCGTGGCGATGCCGAACACGCCCGTGAGCCAGCACCAGAGCACGGCGCCCGGCCCGCCCAGCGACACGGCTGTGGCCACGCCCACGATGTTGCCCGTGCCGATCGTCGCCGCCAGCGCCGTCGTGAGCGCGCCGAACTGGCTCACGTCGCCCTCGCTCTGGCCGTCCCGGCGGAACGACAGCTTGATCGCGAGCCCCGTGTAGCGCTGGATGAACCTCAGCCGGATCGTGAAGAACACGTGCGTGCCCAGCAGCAGCGCCACCATGGGCCAGCCCCACAGGTAGCCGCTCACGAGCTCGAGGAAGCCGTTGACCCGTGCGACGAGTTCATCCATGCCACACATCCTGTAGCCATAGGGGTGTCCGACGGCACCAACCGCTGGTATTGTGGCATGACGCCGCCTTGACTTCAAGGCCGACTTGCGCTGCCCCGGCCCTCACACGGGCATGCACGGACATACACGGACATACACGGACATACACGGACCGTCAGAGCGCTCCTCAGCGCCCGCCGGTCCGTGTCTGTTCGTGTTGGTCCGTGTGGTCTTGCGCCAGTTGCCCCGGCGGGTCCGCTCTGATACCATAGGCCTGGAAGGAGAACCCCATGCGCACGTTCGTGCTCTTCGTCGTTGCGTCGTCTCTCCTGACCTCGGTCGCGCGAGGGCAGGCCTCGCGGGAGTTCGACTGGATTCCCAGCGGCCGCATTGCCGTGGGCGACGAGCGCTCGGAGGCCGCGGCGCGCTACTGGTCCGACGCCACCGCGGCCACGCGCATCGAGCTCCCCTACGCCAGCGGCCGAAAGGTCGCCGCCACGGCGCGCGAGGTGAAGCTCGAGCGCTTCCGCGTCCGCATCGCCACCTACCGCGGCGGGCCGGCCCCCGGCGCCCTCGTCATCCGGCGCCGATGGGACGCCCGCCAGCCGGCCGCCACGCTCTCGCTGAAGATTGACGACAAGGAGCTCGCCCCCTGGCCCATCCCCCAGTTCAAGGGCGACCGCCGATGGGTGGACGTGTGCTACGCCGTTCCAGTCAACGTCCTCAGGACGCCCGACGGCAAGGCGATGAAGCACGAGGTCGCAGTCAGCGTGTCAAGCGAAGCGCCGCTGCTCTCCTCCGAGTACACCTTCTTCATCACGCGGGACTGGGAGGTGCTCGGCGACGAGCGCCTGGGCGCCGTTGCCCGCAAGGAGGGAGCTGACTCCAAGGACGCCTATCTCACTGGCATCGCGGCGCTGGGCGAGGGCGACTACGAGGCGGCGGGGGCCGCGTTCCAGAAGGGCGCGGCCGAGCCGAAGACGGACCTCGCCCGTCTCGCTCGCCGCATGCTCCGCCTGACGGCGTTCCGCAAGGCCGCCGATGCCCTGGCTGTAGGCGGGGCGTCCCGGCCCCGCGACGAGAGCTTCAAGGCCCACTACGCGCTCGGCCTCTACGCGGGCGCCAACGGCTTCTGGGAGGAGGCGCTCGACGAGTTCCAGAAGGCCGTCGCCTGCCGCCCCGCCGACCCCGATGCCACCTATCGCCTCGCTGAGGCGATGGAGTACAACCGCCTGCCGGTGGAGACCTACGCCCCCCTCTTCGAGCGCGCGGGCGCCCTCTACAACCGCCCCGACACCCAGGTGGCCGACGTGCTGGTGGCCATCAACACGCGGGCCGTGAAGGACATCTGCGGCGAGCTCTCCCTCGGCAGCCTCGAGGCCCTCTTCCGCGACTGGCGCATCGTCGAGCAGATGACCTACGGCGCCTCCCGCGGCGCCTGGAAGATGCGCACCACCTACCGCTTCTGGGGGCCGGGCTCCGCCGACTGGGTGATGCAGTCGGGGTGGCTCTTCCTGCCGCCAGACTCCGAAATCCCTGTCCGCGGCATGTATGACTACTCCATCGGCGTCGCAGAGTACGGCAGCAGCCACGCGGGCGGAGTTGACTGCGGGGTCGCCGGCTCCGGCGGCGCGCAGATCGGCCCCACCCGCGGCTGGGAGGTCTTCCTCCACGAGTGGAACCACGAGTTCGACTGGGTGTGCATCTTCGGCGAGCAGGTGCCCGGCTTCCCCGTCACCCACGACTCCGACGGCTGCGGCAAGCAGCCGATCGTGAACATGGGCTGCGGCCACCGCTCGGCCATGCACTACTACATCAACCCCGCCGAATACCGCCGCCACGAGGCCGCCGCGCCCGAGCTCGCCGGCAACCACATCAAGACCTGGGGCCTCGCCGAACTCACCGCGCCGCCTGAGCCGCCCGCCAAGGACGCACGCCTGCTCAACAAGCTGGCCAGTTCCAAAGAGGCCGCGATGATTGCCGGGCCGGCCGGCGCCGCCTGGACGCCCCTCGAGAGCAAGGCCGACTTCGTGGACCTCCTGGCCGCCTTCCCCAAGGCGCCCGACAAGTGCATCGCCTACGCTCAGACCTTCATCTTCTCGCCGAAGAAGCAGGAAACGCGCCTCTGGCTCGGCTGCAACGACACCGCCGCCCTCTGGCTCAACGGCCGCAAGATTCACGCAGGCCGCTACTACGCCTGCGCCAAGTGGGAGGACGCCAACCGCACCGACATGGTCTGCAACACCGCCAAGCTCGAGGCCGGCTGGAACCGCCTCCTCGTCAAGAGCGAGCGCGGCGGGGGCGGCTGGGGCTTCTCCGTGGGCATCACAACCTTCGACAACCGACCCGTCGAGGGCCTGAAGTACGACAACAAGCCGCCCTCCCAACTCGTGCCCCTCTACCAGCCGCCCAAGGCCGGCCCCCACTACAAGTGGGCGGAGGTGAAGGACGACTACATCGAGCTGCTCCCCACCCTCACCGAGGCCGACCTGCGGAAGATCACCGGCCTCGCCGACCTGACCGCCAAGGGCGACCTCTTCTTCCTGGACGTCGGCGCGGCCCCCGCCGGAGCAAGGGCCATCGCCAAGCCCGACCCCGCCGACCGCGAGCTCAATAACTTCCTCAACTGGGACGCCGAGGCCGTCGCCGCCGTCCGCTTCCAGCGCGACGGCAAGCCCCGCGACCTCCTCCTCATCCGCCCCGAGTACTACGACGAGTACCTGGAACTCCTCACGGAGGCCGACGCCGGCCTGCCCGGCTCCGGCCCGAAGGACCGCATCCTCGGCACGATGGCGATCGAGAACCCCGCCTACGCCTCCACCCCCAACCGCGCGGGGCGGCGCTACGTCCTCGTCGTCGAAACCTGCCTCGGCGACTACCCCCTCGACGAACAGGGCCTGCTCGCCGTGGGCGCCCCGCCCAGGAGATGAACCGTGGCCTACCGTCTGAACGACTTCGTCGAGTGCGGCGAACTGATCAACACCCGGCGCTTCTCGACCCACGGCTGGCTGAAGCTGCGCGGGGTCGAGACGCCTCTGTCGCTCCAGCTCACGGGCAACTGCGGCCCCGACCTGGCCGGCTGGCACATCCGCTTCGAGAGCCGCGGCCCGCGCGCCGAGGCCGGCGGCGAGCCCGACCCCGATGAGCTGGCCCGCCTCCTCGCCCTCGAGCCCCCCAGGCTCGCCGCACAGCAGATCGGCCCCACGGGCGACATGACCGCCGCCCGCAAGGTCAAGATCGCCGACTGCTCGGCCCACGAACTGTGCCACCGGTGCAAGGGCGGCGAGCCGCCCCCCTTCCGTTGGGTCCGCTGCCTCTATCTGGAGTGGTACAGCCAGAACGGCCGCGTGGTCGTCGAACTGGTGGACCCGATCCTGGAGTACGTGGACTTCGCGACGATCCCCGGCGTCTCCGCCGACGACCGGCCCCCGGAGCCCCCCGCCGAGTTGCTGGGGGAGGGGAGCGCATCCCATGCCTCGCCTGAGCCAGGCCCTTACGCCCACTCCTGCGGCGAGGCATGCAGGGGCGGGGACTCCGACGCCGAGCCCGACGATCCCTATGGCCTGTTCTCCCAAGGCGACGGCCAGGCCGAGGACGAGTTCCTCCGACAGATGGAGCTGATGGACGACGCCATCGAGAACAGCCCCGGCGAGCCGGTCGGTTCCCTGCTCGACGCCCTCGGCCCGCTGCCCGAGCCGGACGAACTGAGCGAGCGGCAGGCCGAGGTCCAGCTCAAGGCCGTGCTCGGGCAACTCGCCCTCTTCGGTGTGGCGTTGGACGTCTGCGAGCACTTCACGGCGCGCGACGCCTATCGCCTGCTCAAGGAGCACATTCTCCCCGAAGGGCGCATCCTCCCCGAACTGCGCGGCTCCCACTGGGTCGAGCACTTCACGACCCACGAGCACTGCGCGGAGTGCGCGGCCCAGGCCGAGCCGCCGTCGCCCGACGAGCCGCGCAGCGGACCGGAGCAGGAGGCCCCGTGACGCCCGCCCCCGCCGGCTCCAGGCACCTGGTTCTCGCCTGCATCGAGGATGGCGTGCGGGCGCTCACCATCCGCATGCGCGGCGCCTACGCCGAGTCGCTGGGCGTGCGCACCACGCTGCTGGTGCTGGTGAAGCCGCTGGCCACCGCGGGCAGGCCGCTCATCTTCCGCCGCTCCGAGACGCGCCAGATCGCGCGCTTCCTGCGGCGCGAGGGCGTGACCCACTTCGGCATGTACCTGATGACGGCCACCCTCAAGCCCTACCGCCTGCTGGTGCAGAGCCTCCGTGAGGCGGGTTTCAAGGGCATCATCCTCGCGGGTGGCGTTCACGCTACGCTCTGCCCCGAGGAGGCGCTGGTCCAGGGCGCCGACTTCGCCGTGCAGGGGCCGGGCGAACTCCCCCTCAAGATGCTTTTCGAGGGCGCCGAGCCCGCCGCCATCCCCGGCCTCGTCTGGCGGCGCAACGGCACCGTCGTGGCCAACCCCCAGGATGCGGCGCAACGGGTGGACCTCGACTCGCTTCCCTATCCGATCTTCCGCTTCGGCCACGACAGGGTGCTGCTCAGGGGCCGCCTGCGGCCCTACACGTGGCGCGTCCACCGCCGGTTCGCCGACTGGCATGGCCAGTACTACGACCTCATCACCTCGCGCGGCTGCCCCTACAAGTGCGCCTACTGCTGCCGCGTGGACACCGGGGCGATCCGCCGCGCGAGCGTGGACCGCGTGATCGGTGAACTGAAACACCTGCGCGCCCAGCACCCCGAGATCGCCGGCATCAACGTCCAGGACGACGCCTTCTTCTACGGCCCCGAGGATTGGGTCAAGGACTTCTGCCGCCGCATGAAGGCGGAGGTCGGGCTGCCCTTCATCGTCCGCATGATCCCCAAGTTCGTCACCCCCGAGCGCCTCGAGCTGCTGAAGAGCGGCGGGCTCGAGTACGTGACCATGGGCCTCGAGGGCTCCTCCCGCATCAACCGCACGCTCTACAAGAGACCCGAGGACAAGGCGTCGTTTCTCAAGGCGGCCCGCGCCGTGCTCGACGCCGGCCTGCACCTCTCCGTGGATGTGATCATAGACAACCCGTACGAAAGGGAGGAGGACCTGCGCGAAGTGGCCCAGACCCTCAACGCGCTGCCGCGGCCCAACTGGGGCGTCGTCGCCCTTTCGCTCACGCCGTTCCCGCGCACGCCCCTCTACGAGCGGGCCGCGCACGACGGAATGCTCGGCCGCTTTGCGACCGACGCCTACGATGCCATGCTCATGCCCACGAAGGAAGGCGGCTACACCACGCCGCGCTTCTGGCGCGTGCTGATCACCGAGCTGCTGCCCGCCATCGGGCCCGACGTGGCAGCCCCGCTCATCGCCGCCGGCCCGGGCGACCCTCGGGCCGCGGCCAACGTCGAGCGCCTGGCCCGCTGGACCGCGCGCCTCCGCCGAATCAATGCCTTCATCCGCGACTACATGCCGTTCCTCTACCGCCGCCTGCTCCGCCGCCAGCAACAGCTCGGCCGGAGCCGCTGAAAGGCAGGGGAAGGTGCAGGGAGAGGCACATGCCTGAGCCAACGAAGCCCAGCAGACGCGACGTGAGCACGCTGCGCCGCCTCGCCGCGCGCAAGCTCGAAATCGCCCACGACCCCGCCAACCTCGAACGCCGCGAGGCCTGGTACAGGCACGACGCCGGCCCCGGCGGCCGCCCCATGGTCCTCGCCGAATACGGCGGCATCCGCGACCCGAACCCCCCGCTGCCCGACTCTCTGCTCGCATGCGAAGGCGATTGGGCACGCGGCCTCGAGCGCGGCCTCCGCGCCGAAATCTACCAGTTCCAAACCCTCCGCGATGACCACGTGGTCGAGCCCTACCTCACCTGCGGCTGGCACGTCAAGGCCAGCGAGTACGGCGTCCAGGCCACCCACCACCATGCGGCCTTCGACGGCGTCCTGGGCGCGCGCCGTTGGGACGCGCCGTTGAAGAACCTCGACGCCGACTTCGCCAGGCTCCGCCCCCGCACCTTCTCGGTGGACCGCCAGGCCACGTGGGCCGCCCGCGAGCGGCTCGAGGCCGTCTTCGCCGGCCTCCTGCCCGTCCACATCCGCGGGGCCTACTGGTGGACTCTCGGCATGACCTGGCCCGCCATCGAACTGATCGGCCTCGAGAACCTCATGCTCTTCATGTTCGACGACCCCCAGGGCCTCCACCGCCTCATGGCGTTCCTGCACGACGACCACCTCGCCTACGCCAAGTGGCTCGAGCGCGAGGGGCTGCTGTGCCTCAACAACCGCAATGACTACATCGGCTCCGGCTCGATGGGCTACACCCGTGACCTGCCCCAGCCCGACTGGCTGCCCGGCGACCCCGTGCGCACCCGCGACCAGTGGGTGCTCCTCGAATCGCAGGAGACCGTGGGCGTCGGCCCCGACCTTTTCGCCGAGTTCATCTTCCCCTACCAGCTCAGCCTTGCCGAGCATTTCGGCAAGTGCTACTACGGCTGCTGCGAGCCCGTCCACAGCCGCATCCACGTGCTCAAGAAGCTGCCCAACCTCGCCCGCATCTCCGTGTCGCCCTGGGCCGACGAGGAGGTGATGGCCCGCGAGTGCGGCGCCGAGATCGTCTACTCCCGCAAGCCCAACCCCTCGCTCATCAGCACCGAGCGATTCGACGAGGACGCGATTCGTGCCGACCTGCGCCGCACCCTCGACGTGGCTCGCGGCTGCCGCATCGAACTCGTGATGAAGGACGTCCACACCCTCAACAACCAGCCCGAGCGCTTGGCCCGGTGGGTTCAGCTTGCCCGCGAAGCCGTAGACGAGGCCGGATGAAACAGCCCCCTTGCCCCCATCGAGCCAGGGGCGCGCAATCCCGCCTTCAGGCGGTCTTCTGCTGCCCCGTCCTCCTCGCGCCCCACGGAGCGCAGGGTTGAGAACTGCCATCCAGAGGGGCGCTCCGCGCCGCACTCCGAGAGGCTGTCGCACGCGATGAGCGTGAGCATCGCAGCGCATGCGTGAACCTTTGGAGTGCGTGTGCGAAGCACCGGCTTGGGTTGGGCGGCATCCCTGCGCGGAGCGCGGGGCAGGGAGAGCAGAAGGGCGAAGCGCCGGAACAGGGACGAACGCCCCTCTTGCGGCGGCGGGCCAATCCCGGTATGATTCTGACGAACCGGAGGCGAGAGCGCATGCCCTGTGACGCCCAAGCCATGCCTGCCGCAGCAGTGCGGGCGCGCCGCGTTGCCCTCATCCTGGCGCTGGGCGCCGTGGTGCTCGTGCCTCAGCTCTTCCTGCGCGACGTGTGGGGGCCCGACGAGACGCGGTTCGCCGAGGTGGCCCGCGAGATGATCGTGTCGGGCGACTACATCGTTCCGCACCTCAACGGGACGCTGTACGCCGAGAAGCCGCCGGTGTTCTTCTGGCTCACGGCGGCGGTCTGGCCCCTCTTCGGGGTGAACGCGGGGCGTGTGGTGGCCGCCGCGGCCGGACTGGGGGCGCTGCTGCTCACGCATCGCCTCGGACGGCGGCTCTATGGCGCGGCCGAGGGCCTCTGGGCGGCGCTGGTGATGGCGTCGTGCCTCCTGTTCATCGGGGTGGCGCGGGCGGGGATTCTCGATTCGCTGCTGTTGCTGGCCATTCTGGCGGCGGTGAACTGCGGCTACGAGGGGCTGGAGGGCGCGGGGCGGCGGGCGGGAGCGGCGTGGCTGGGGTTCTATGCGTCGCTGGCGCTGGGCGCGCTGATCAAAGGCCCCGTGGTTCTCGTCGGCGCCGGCCTGGTGGTGCTGGCGTACGCCCTGGCGTACCGCAAGAGCGTGCGCGGGGGCGGGTGGTGGCACTTGGCCGGGGCGGGGCTGTTCGCGGCCCTCGTGGCGGCGTGGCTCGTGCCCGCGATGGTGGCGGGCGGGAAGGAGTACTTTCGCTATCTGGTGGTCGAGCAGGCGGCGCGGCGGGTGAGCGGCACGATGTCGCACGAGGAGCCGTTCTACTACTACCTGCTCCGCTGGCCGCTGTACTTCTTTCCGTGGTCGCTCGTGCTGCCGCTGGCCCTGGCGGGGGCGTGGCGGGCCGGCGGCCGGGAGGCGCGGCTGCCCGTGATGTGGTTCGTGGTGCTGTTCGTGGCCTATTCGGCGGTGGCGGGCAAGGGCGAGCGCTACGTGCTGCCGCTGGTGCCCGCGGCGGCGCTGGCGTGCGGGCGGCACATCGGGCGTGCGGCGGGGGAGGGCGTGACCTGGTCGCGGCTGAATGCGGCGGCGTGGGGGGGCTCGTTCGTCGTCATGCTGTCGCTCGCGGCGGGGCTGTGGACGGTGGCGGCCAAGCCGGCCCTGCTGGCGCAGGCGCTGACGAAGGACGCCCGCGGGCCTGCTCTGGTTACGGCGCAGACCACGCCGGCTCGGCGGGGCCTGGCCGCCGCGGCCGGAGCGGTGGTGGCCGCCTGCGCCCTGGGCGGGCTCCGCCTGCTGCGACGGGGCGACGGGGAGCGCCGACGGGCCGCCACGCTGCTGGCCGCGATGGCCACGGTGGCGCTGTCCTTCGACCTGGTGGCCCTCGGGGCGATGGACGAGTTCAAGGCAGAGCGCCGCCTTGTTGCCGAGATGGCGCCGTATCTCGGGGCGGCCGATGAGCTGTATCTGCACGCGACAGACTATGGGGGGATTGTGAACCTCTTCACCCGGCGCGAGAAGATCCCCGTGCTGGAAACGTTCGACGACGTGGCGGCGGCCGTGGCCTCGCCGCGCCGGGTGGCGGTGGTGATGTGGAAGAAGGAGGCAGGCAAGATGCTGGGCACCCCGCGCTTCCACATCATCCCCGAGCACGCCGAGTTCCGCAACCCTGTCCTCGTGGTGAACTGGGAGCCGGCGCCAACCCCCAGCCAGCCCTGAGGCGCGCATCGCAGGAACGAGAGGAGACGCCTATGGCCAGGAAGAAGCTCAAAGTGGGCGTGATCGGCACGGGGATGATCGCCGTCTCAGGCCACATCCCGGCGTGGAAGAACCTGGCGGAGGACGTGGAACTGACGGCGGTGGCCGACATCCTGCCCGACCGCGCGCAACTGGTGGCGAAGAGCTACGGGGCCAAGCACGCCTACGGCGACTGGCGCAGGATGCTCCAGGAGCAGAAGCTCGACATCGTGTCGGTGTGCACGCCCAACTGCTACCACAAGGAGCAGACCATCGCGGCGCTGAAGGCGGGCGCCCACGTGCTGTGCGAGAAGCCGGTGGCGACCTCGCACGCCGACGCCGCGGCGATGTTCGACGCCGCCGAGGCCGCGCGGCGGGTGCTCTTCGTCGGCCAGAGCGCGCGTTTCTCCGAGAAGTCGCGCGCGGCCAAGGAGATCTGCGAGTCGGGCCGCCTGGGCGAGATGTACTTCGCGGAGACCTACTTCCTGCGCCGCCGCGGCATCCCCACCTGGGGCCAGTTCCACATGAAGGAGCACTCGGCGGGCGGGCCGATCTACGACCTGGGCGTGCACGCCATTGACCTGCTCTTCTGGCTCATGGGCAGCCCCAAGGTGCTCGCCGTCAGCGGCGCGGCCTACACCAAGATCGGCAACCGCGACGAGGGCCTCGCCACGTCGCTCGCCGACAGCGGCGCGCCCATGGGCGTGCTCACGCCGCGGCCCTACAACTACCGCGACTTCGACGTCGAGGACATGGCGGCCGGCTTCATCCGCCTCGAGGGCGGCGCCGCCGTGGCCTTCAAGACGAGCTGGGCGGCCAACATCCCCCAGAACACCGGCAACACCACGATCCTCGGCACCACAGGCGGCCTCGTGCTCGAGCCGCTCACGCTCGTCACCAACCTGGGCAGCTACCAGGTCAACGTGACGCCCCAGGTGCCGGCCGGCCGCAACGTGGCCTTCAGCGGCCACTGGGAGGAGGCGGAACACTTCGTCAAGGTGATTCGCGGCGAGGCGAAGCTCCTGGTCACCCGCGAGCAGGTGCTCAGCGTCATCCGGACCCTCGATGCTCTGTACGAATCGGCCGCAACGGGCAGAGAGATTGCAGTGGCGTAGATGGAGAGGATGAATGGAGGGTTGGATGGATGGATGACTGGGCAGAACTTGCCTCCTCGGTCATTCATGCACTCATCCATTCATCCCTCTCCGGCACCCGCATGGCCCCTGGGTTAGGAGAATGACCGTGGGCAAGAAGGCCAGGACCTATCGCGTGGGCGCCATCGGCTTCGCCCACATGCACATCAACAACGTGCTGGGGCTGTTCGCCCAGCACCCGCAGGTCAAGCTCGTCGGCTGCGCCGACACGGTGCCCGACCGGCCCGAGCTGCGCGAGGGGCCGTACACGCGCGGCTGGAACCTCAAGCACGCGCTGAAGGACTTCGGCGTGCCCCGAGCCTATGACGACTACCGCGAGATGCTGGCGAAGGAGGAGTTCGACATCATCGTCTGCTGCTCCGAGAACGCCAAGCACCCCGAGGTGGTGGAGGCCTGCGCCGCGGCGGGGGTGCACGTGTGCGTCGAGAAGCCGATGGCCATGACGATGGCCGACGCCTGCCGCATGGTGCGCGCCGTGCGGGCCGCCGGCACCACGATGCTGGTGAACTGGCCGATGACCTGGAGCCCCGCCTCGCGCAAGGCGAAGGCCCTGGTGGACGACGGAGCGATCGGCCACGTGCTCGAGATCAAGTGGCGCGGCGGCCACACCGGCCCGCTCGGCTCGGGCGCCAAGCACGAGGGCGTGACCGATGAGGCCGCCCCTCTCACCCCCACCGAGCTGGGCGCCACCTGGTGGCACTACATCCACACCGGCGGCGGGGCCATGCTCGACTACTGCTGCTACGGCGCCATGTTCAGCTACTGGGTGATCGGCGAAATGGCCGTCGCCGCTGTCGGCCTGCGCGGCAACCTCAACAGCCCGTTCGGCGACGCCGATGACAACGGGGCCATGATCGTCCGCTTCCCCGGCGCGATGGGCCTCTTCGAGGGCTCGTGGACCACGTGGGACCATGGCGTGCCCTACGGGCCGATCATCTACGGCACCACGGGCGTCCTCGTCATCGAGAAGTCCAGGAAGGGCGAAGGCCAGCAGGTGCGCGAAGAGCACGGCAGCGGGGGCAAGACGCGTATCCACCACCCGTACCCCCTGCCCAAGGGCCGGCACAACATCGCCTACGAGTTCATCCATCATCTGGAGACCGGCGACCCTGTGCACGCGACGCTCGACGCGGGGTTCAACCTCAACGCGCAGGCCATCCTCGATGCGGGCCTGCGCTCGGCCGATAGCGGCAAGCTGGAGCCCGTGAACACCGCGCCCTGGTGCCTCGGCGGCTGAGCGGCCGCCGCTCGCAGCAAGGACGCAGTCTGCGGAGTCCTATTGGTCAGTTGAGCCCCTGTGCCCGCGCCCCCGGTGCAGAGGACCACGGTACTACCCCAACGGGGCAAGGAGGAGCGCTCCATGAGGGCGTATCTCGTTGTCGGTCTGGCGATCGTTCTGGCCGGCGCGGCCGTGGCCGGCGAGGGTCAGAAGCAGCGCCCGAACGCCGCGGCAGGCGCCTTTGTCTCGGCCGAAATCGCAGGCGAGGTCGTGAAGTGGCAGATTGACCTCGGCGGAGACGCCGGCAAGAAGACGTACGAGATGACCGTGGACGTGAAGGTCACGTACGCCGAGAAGGAGGGCGTGAAGCAGGCCACCAGCATCCGTCGGGCCGCCGGCCGCGACTTCCCGGCCCGTGAGGGCACCGTGGTGGTCAAGGGCAAGTTCGTGTCGGCCAAGCTCGACGGCGAGAAGGTCCTCGTCACGATCAAGCCCGACGAGGGCGACAAGGACCTCGAGGTCACGCTGCCCAAGGCCCTCTCGGTTTACTATCGCGAGGAAGACGGCAAGCTGAATGCCTACAGCGTGGGCGTGCCGCGCCCGCCGCGCAACCAGTGAGCAGGTGAGAAGTGACGGCCCGCCGGCGCCGCGGGGAGGATGCGCCGGGTCGAGGCAGTGGAAAGCGAGCAGCCTGAGTGGCGCGCTGGTCGCCCACTCAGGCTGTCTTCTTTGCCGCGGCGGCACGGCGCGCTACCCCTCGCGAATCTCGCGCTTCTCGGCGTCGTAGACCTGCCGCCGCCCTGAATCGAATGCCCGCATCGCCAGGATCGCGGCGACTGCGTGTTGGTAGCCCGCCTCCAGCGGGGCGTTGGGCGCCTTGCGGCTGCGCAGGCACTGGAGCCAGTCGAGGAAGTGATCGGGACGCTCGACGGGGGCGACGGGCGTCTCCTTGTCCAGCGCGCCCTTCTTCGCCGCGCCCTCGCCCGACACGGTGGGCTTGTTCCAGTCCACCATGTTCATCACGCCCTCGTCGCCGAAGATGCGGAAGCTGTTGCCGCCGCCGTTCCCGAAGTTCGTCGAGTAGTGGACCAGGAAGCCCTCGGGATAGGTCCACGTGGCCTCCACCTGGTCGGGGCAGGTGAAGGCGTGCTCATCCTTCCAGGTGAACGTTCCGCCGTGGCACACGGCGCTGGTGGGGAACTTCGCGCCCGTGATGTAGTGCACGAGGTCAATGAAGTGGCTCCCCAGGCCGGGCACCGGGCCGTCGGAGAACTCGCGGAACCCATACCAGCCCGTGAACTGCACGGCGCTGAACGGCCGCATCGGGCGGTCCATCAGGAACTCCCGCCAGTCCACGTCCGCCTCCTTCGCGTCCTTCAGGTAGCCGTACCAGTAGGGGCGGGCGCCGTTGCGGCACTGCTCGATCCGCGAGACTTTGCCGAGAACGCCCGTCTTGAACAGCTCGCGGCAGCCCGTGAAGCTGGGGAAGCTGCGGAGTTGCGTGCCGATCTGCACGACGATGTTCGCCGCCTTCGCCGCGTCGCAGGCGGCCTTGAGCGACTCGAGCGTCATCGCCAGCGGCTTCTCGATGTAGACGTCTTTCCCCGCCTTCGCCGCGGCCTCGAGGTGGGTCGTGTGCTGGTGGTCGCAGGAGGCGATCATCACTGCGTCAACCTCCTTGAGCGCCACCACGTCGCGGTAGGAGACGCACTGCTTCGGCTCGCGGCCGTACCATTCCTTCGCCACTGCCGCCGCCCGTTCCCGTGCCGGCCGCCAGGGATCGGCCACGGCCACGAACTCCACGTTCTGGTCTCTGTCGTGCTTGTGGACGCCGGCCATGTGGGCTCCAACGCCGCGGCTGCCGCAGCCGATGAGGCCGAGGGCGATGCGGTCATTGGCCCCGAGCACGCGGCCGTAGCTGGCGGCGGTCAGTGCCACACCTGCCGCTGTGGTCTTCAGAAACTGCCTCCGGGAACTAGGATACTTCATTGGGGGGGTCTCCCGAACTCGATGTGCTTGCTGCGCTCGGAGTCCTGCCCTGTCAAAGCCCAGACAGGAGGCGCCCCAGGTCGCCGTAGTCGTACGGCGGCCGGGTGCGAACGGCGAGCACGTCCACCGCCTTGTCGGCTTCGCTGATAGCGTAGAGGATGCGCCACTTGTCCAGTCTGAGCCGCCACACGCTCAAGTCGAGACGTGGCAGGCGGAGCCTCCTGCTACCCGACGGCCGAGGATTGGCGGCCAAGCCATCCACGGCACGCCTGGCCCTCTGTCGGACGTGGCCCGGTAGGTTCTTGAGCTCGCGCAAGGCCGGGGGTCTGATGTAGACGGCGTAGGCGCTCACTCGATCTCGCCCGCCACCTCGGCCCATTCAAGCCAGCCGGCCTTCTTGCGGTCGCCGCCGGCGGCGCGGAGTTCGGCAATGGCCTGCTGGATCACCTGGGTGTCCTCAAGGGTCTCGAGCCACTCGATGAGCGCTTCCCAATCGTCAGCGCTCACGACGGCGAATCGCTTCCCCTTGATTGTGGCGAACTGGACCGACTGGAGTGCTTCTAACCCGCTCATCTTGGTGCCTCGCTCAACTGCTATTCTAGTCTACCACGGAACGGTTGTCAACGGTCTGGCGCGGCACGTGCCATTCGGTGCCATTCGGGACAGCCGCCTATTCCTGCGCCTCGCCCGCGCGGGCGAGGTCGGCGATGAGGGAGTCGCCGCGCTCCCATTCCTCGGGGGTGAAGGCAACGGCCTCGATGGGCTCGAACAGCTCGTAGACGGCGTCGGTGAGGATGTCAATCCGCTCCCAGTAGCCCTTGCCCTGAAAGGTCTCGGAGATGACGACGAGGTCAATGTCGCTGCCTGGGTGCGCGGTGCCGTTCGCCCAGGAGCCGAATAGGACGATGCGGGGCGCCTCAACGCCCCGCTTCTCCAGGGCGCGGCGGAAGCGGCGGATGATGGCTAGAACTGACCTCTTATCCACGTCAGGGCCTCTCTGCCGTGTGCGAGGACGCTTGCTGTCCTGGTGCGGCCGTAGGCCTTCTTGAGGGAAGCAAGCTTCTCGGGATATCTTGTGACGACGCTTGCCTGGCTCAGCCGCACGATGAAATGGCCAACATCGGGCGGAGGCGACAGGCCCATATCCTTCAGCAGGCCAACGAGGCTATGTGTCTTCGGCGGGTCCTTGGCAAGCTTAGCCGCGTAGGCTCCCTTGAGCGCCTTTTCGATGGCCAGATGGCACATGAACACGGCATAGAAGTACCGTCCGGCGCTGAACATGTCCTCCGCCGTGCCCATGTCATAGTCAGCCTGTTCGAGCCATTCCTTCGGTGGCCGGGCCATGCTCGGCCTCTCTCGCGTGCTATCGAGTGCTCACCTCACGCGCCCCGCCTCGACCGAATGGCATTCTAGGCCGTCACGGGGCCGTTGTCAACGACCGGTCACGGGCTGGGCCAGCTTGTGCAGCATCACGAGCGCGGCGTCGGCCATGCGGCGGCCGGCGTCGGCGCACAGCCAGCGCGAAAGAATCGGCTTGGCGCCGTAGGCGCCCCGCTCGGCCTGGTCGGTGGTGGGCACGTAGGTGGAGGCGCGGGCGTTGGCGAGCTCGACGACGAACGTCTGGCGGAAGGGGGACCAGTGCTTGATGTCGAGCCCGATGCGCACGAAGATTTCGGCGGGCAAGGCCACGAGCCCTATGTCGCCGATCCGCATGACCTGCACCGGCACGTCGGCGGTCTTCCCGTCGTGGGGCCAGCTCTCGCAGCGCTCGATCAGGTACTTGTCGAACGGGGAGGGGTTGGCCTTTCTCTTGAGTTCGGCCACCTCGGCGAGGAGCTTGGCGTCGCGGGTGTAGTAGGGGATGGCGAGGGTCTCGATGGTCGAGGCGAGGGGGATGGCCGTCATCGGCTCGGCGCGCTCCATGGCGAGCATGGCGGCGCCGGCGAGGGCGCGGCCGAGTTGCACGGCCTTGGCCGGTCCGCCGCGCGGCAGGTTCGTGGGGTCGTGGGGCGCGTGGTTGATGTCGCCGCAGGTGCCTTGGAGGTGCAGCGCCACCACGTCCTTGCCGTAGACGGCCGCGATGTTGCGGCCGATCTCGCCGGGCCAGTCGGCCGACACGAAATTGGCCGTCCCGCCGCCGATCACGTCGGGGTGGAGCGCGAAGTTCACGGCGAGGGCGAGGAGATTGCCCTTCTCGTCCACGGCGCTCAGGGTCTGGAGCTGCGGGTCAATCGGCCCGGCGGGGCCGATGGCCTGGGCGCTGCGGCCGAAGACCTCGCTGCCGTCCTTGAGCCGGAACAGGCGGTTGAACGAACAGCCCTCGACGCTGGCCGCCCCGGCCCGCAGCGTGGCGGGCACGAGCGAGTCGGCCGCGCGCTTCACCGCATCGGCGATGCGGCGGGGCAGGAGGCCGACGAATTGCGGGCAGGTGCGCACGACGGCGTTCTCGCGCAGCTCGGGCCCCGTGTGGGTGTGGGTGGCGCAGATGAGCACGTGGTCGGGCGGGAGGCCGCTCTCGCGGCGGATGATGTCCTTCGCTGAATCCGCTACGTCGCCCGACACGCTGATGAGGTCGAGCGACACGAGGGCGAGGCGGGTGCCGCCCGACTCGATCACCATCGCCTTGGCGAACAGGTCGTCGCGGATGAACTCGGCCCGACGGTCGTGGAAGTAGCCGGCGAGCGACACGCCGATCTGGGGCGTGATGGCCTCCTGGGCGCGGCCCACCTTGCACAGAGCGGGCTTGGGCAGGGGATCGGGCATGGCGGCACTCCTTCCATCAACAACCTCCTCCCGCGCCGGCGGATTCTACTGCGCCCGGCCCGCGCGATCAACCGGGCGCCTCTCGCGCGGGTGCGGGCCGGAATCGTAGTTGGTTTCTGATGCGAGAATCCTCGGAACAGGGGAAGGCTCGCGGCAGAGGTAGCCGCGAGCGTCCCGCTTGCGGCTCTCTTCAGCCGTTCGACAAGCGGGACGCTTGTCGCTACGAGAATCCGCAGCAGAAGCGACCTACAGAAATGGCCCACACCCCCTCTCGCACCCTCTCTTCTCGTCCCCACGCAGAGCGCAGGGGCGAGGAATAGGCACGGGCCGCGGAGCGGCCAAGAGGACGTCCCCACGCAGAACGTAGGGACGAGAGGAAGGGCGGGCAACCAGGCCGTCTTGCGTCGCGGCCACACGAAGAGTATCCTACCGCGAGTGGCCCTTCCGCCCGAGAAGCACCATGAGGAGCCCGTCCCGATGAACTCCAGCTTCGCCCTGACTGTCGCCCTCGCCGTTGTCGTTCTCGCCGCCGACGCTTCGGCCGGCGCGCGCCCCACACCGCCCCAGGGCGCGCCCGAGTACCAGGCCCCGCCACGGCCCACCGATGGGGCAAACATGGCGCTGACCATCGAGAAACTCGAAAAGGGCTTCGACCCCGAGCGCCCACTCCTCATCTGGGCCATCGGGTCGAGCTTCACGAACGGCCTCGGCGATGGTTCGACGCTCATCGAGCTGCTCAAGCCGCGCTTCCCGAACATGCCGAAAGTGGTCTACAAACGCTTCGCCGGCAACTCGACGCCTTACCACCTCACGCGCGGCTGGGCGCGCCACCTGGTCATCCCCGAGCAGCCCGACGTGGTGATCCTCTACAACTTCGGGAAGGTGGACGACCTCGAACAGCTCATCGTGGACCTGCGGCAGGGCACGACCGCCGACATCCTCGTCGGCACCATCCACTGGTGTCTTCCCCACGAGAAGCAGTGGCCCGACCCCGACCTGCCATGCAGCCATCAGGACATTCCGAAGCTCCGCGCCGTGTGCGAGAAGCACGGCGTCGAACTCGTCGAGAGCCGCCGCGAAATGACCGAATACATGCTCGCCCACAAGCTCGGCATCAAGGACCTCCTCGCCGACGCCGTGCACGAGAACGCCTATGCCTCGCTGATGACGAACATGAACATCGCCCGGCACTTCAACCGCCCCGCCAAGTTTGCTTACGACCCGCGCACGCGCGAGCGGCGCCTCGATGCCGCGGCCTCGCCCGACGTGAAGCTCGCGGGCGCCTGGGAGAAGGGGGACGGCTCGGTCACCGCGAAGGAGAAGGGCGCGGCCATCGAGGTCAGCTTCACGGGCAGCCGCATTGACCTCATCGGCTGGCGGAGTCCCGACGGCGGCCGCGCCGAGGTGTGGCTCGACGGCAAGCCTGCGGCCGAGGTTCCCGTGTTCCAGGCCAGCTACATCCAGCCCGACGCGAAGAACGCCCCCTTGCCGCCCAACCCGCCGCGCGACCGCTCGCCCCACCGCCTCACGCTGGGCAGCAACGTCGTGCCCCAGAGCTGGACCCTCACGATGACCAACGACGCGGGCGACTACGAACTGGTCGGCAGCCTCACAGGGTCCGATGGCACGGGGAATAACAGAAAGCCCTTCACCAGCAAGAGCGGCCAGATCATCCTCGAGCCCGAGTTCTGGCGGCAGCCCGAGAGCAACAAGGCCGGCGACAAGTGGACCTTCGACGTCACTCGCCCCACCGTCGGCCGGGTCGAGTTCAAGGGCGACAAAGCCAGGTTCCGCCTCACCCTTGCCCAGGCCCTCCCCAACGCCCCGCACAGCATCAAGCTCGTCGCCGACGGCACTGGCCCCGTGGCCATTGCCGCCTTTGATGTCTTCGAGCCGCCGATGAAGTAGCCTTCCTCTGTGTGGCACAGCCGCCCTCGGCTGTGATGTCGTCATGTTGTGGGCGGGATGTCCCCATCCCGCGTAACGCGGCGTGTGGACACGCCGCCCACAATACCCTGCCCGAGGGCACAGCCGACGGCGGCTGTGCCACACGGCTGGCTGCGGCAATCCGCGTGCTCCGCGGTCGCGGCCCGGCGTGGCTTCTGCCATCATTCCCCTGTCATTCTCCCTCTCCGGAGTGCAGAAGAGCGACAAGGAAACGGGGGGGCAGGGCAATCGGGGCTGCCGGAGGGAATGCGCGAGCCTCTCGGACTGCGGCGCGGAACGCCGCTCTTCATTGGGTCCGGTCCAGGGGCAAGACCGCCTGAAGGCGGGACTCCGAACGAGTTCATAACCTGCTGGGAGTGCAGCCTTTAGGCGGTCTTCATACGAAGCCGGCCAGAATGCGGCGGGGAGAAGGATGCCCGATGCCCTGCCCGCCCCATGCTGTATCACCTGAGAGGGGGAGGAAGTGATACAGTATGGGTAGACAGGCGAGTATTGGCGATTCTCGCGGCTCCGGCATGCTGTATCACTCGGCCGGAGGATGGGGAGTGATACAGGATGGAGCGGGGGTCGAGGAGCAGCGTGTCGGCCCCAAGAATGCCACGTCCAGGGGCGTTGGCATCTCTGGCGGCATTCTTGCCATGGGAGCGCGGCGGGCCGCCCGCGTGGACGCGCGAGACGCAGGTTTTTTCGCCCGGCATCTTGAATCCGCCGGGGGCATTTGCTAGACTTGCGTGCGGTGCGGCATGGCTTGGGGCGGCGACCCCGTGAGCCGCTTCCCCCCGAGCGAGGCCACTCCCCGATGATCCCGTGCCTGAAGCGTCGTGAGCACGTGGGGTCCGGGAGCGTTTCCTAGATGATGGGGCAGGGAGGCGAGCCGCCCCCAAGCCCTGGGGTTTCGTCGGAGACAGGCTGATGAAGAGGTCGTGGATTGCCCTCGGGGCGGTGATTGCGGTGATCGTGGTGGCGATCGTGGTGCTCTCGCGCCAGCCGAAGCCCGCCGTGGTGGCCCCTGTGCCCGAGCCGTCGCCCAAGGTGGGCACCGAGACGCCGTCCGAGCCCGCGAAGGAGCCCGCCAAGGAACCCGAGCCCAAGTCCCCGCCGGAACCGAAGGAGAAGGCGAAGGAGCCTGAGCCTCCGAAGAAGGCCGAGCCGGTGGATTCGGATGCCGTTCTCAGGGCGGCCGACGCGGCGCTGGCCGCCGGCAAGCCGGTGGAGGCGCACAAGGTCCTCTCCGATGCCATCCTCCGCGATCCCAAGGCAGCGAAGGCCGCCGACATGAGGACGCGGCTTACGAAGCTCAGCGAAGAGATCTTCTTCTCCGACAAGGTGTTTGCCCCGTACTCGATCGCTTACACGGTGGTGGCGGGCGACGCGCTGGTGAAGATCGCGGGCAAGCACAAGACCACGATCGAGTTGCTCCGCCGCATCAACGGCTTGAAGGGCGACAACCTGCGGATCGGCCAGCGGCTAAAGGTGATCCCCGGCGGCTTCGACGTGGCGGTGGACAAGAGCGACTTCCGCCTCACGGTGACCAAGGACGGCGCGTGGGTGCGCGAGTTCCTGGTCGGCCTCGGCAAGAACGGCACCACGCCCGTCGGCGAGTTCGTGGCCGGCCACAAGCTCAAGGAGCCTGTCTACTTCGGCGACGGCACGCCCATCCCCTACGGCGACAAGACGAAGAACCCCCTCGGCACCCGCTGGATCACCATCCAGGCCGAATACGGCATCCACGGCACCTGGGAGCCCGACTCGATGGGCAAGGAGGGCTCGAAGGGCTGCGTGCGCATGGTGAACCAGGACGTCGAGTGGCTCTTCGACCTCATGGTGCCGGGCAGCAGCAGGATCGTGATTCGGCCGTAGAGGGGCGAACGCTCAGTCAGCCGCACGCCACCAGGCCTGCGCGGCGGCGTGGCGCACCTGGAGCACGCCCGATGCTGCGACGGCCGAGCGCCAGTCGGCCAGCGGCGCCACGCGGAACGGGCGAGCGGCCCCCGCCCGTCTCGCTTGCCACGCCGCCAATGCCTGATGCTCGGCGCCCCAGACCCCCTGCCGGGCCTCGCTCAGCCAATTCCCCTCGGGGTCGCCCGCTCCTCCCTCCGCCGCATCGCGCCACGGCCACCAGGCGGCAAAGCAGCGCCGCGAACGCCGCGTGAGGTCGCACTCCACCGTCCAGCGCCCGGCCTCGTCGCGCTCGACGATCGCCTCGCCGCCGTTGCCGCCCGGTTCCTCTGCCCCGTGGTAGAAGGGCAGCACGGCTTCCGCCAGACCGAAGTCCAGGCGTACCCGCGTGCGTCCCAGCGCTTCCAGGCAGAGCAGCTCGGTGCGGCGCTCGCCCGGCTGCTCGGGCGACCGCTCCAGCACGCAGGCGGCCTCCAGCATGCCACGCCCCTCGGGCAGCATCAGCGCCCAGGTTGCGGCCGCGGCGGCGCCCGCCACCCCGAACACCAGGACGCTGCCCACTGCGCGGCCGCGGCGGCGCGCGGCCAGCGTAGCGAGCAGTGCGCCCAGCGCCAACAGGGCAGAGGCGCCTCCCACGAGCCGCCAGCGCAGCGCGCTGGTCCACCGCGCGCCCCGAAACGCCTCGTAGAGGCCCTTGTCCGCCCACTCGTTACCACGCTCTCCGCGAGGGGAGAACCAGTCGGATGCCTTCAGGGCGCCGGCCTCGCCCACCGCCACGGCCACGGTGCCCAGGCCGACGTGCCAGCGCGCATGGCCGTCGCCGGCGAGCCCGGGCCGCTTGTCTCTCAGCGCGGCAAGCCACTCGCGCGCCGTGGGGCGGCCCGCGACGTCTCCGAGTTCCGCAGCCAGCGAGTCGGTGCGCACCGGGGCGCTGTCATCCAGAGCGAACCCCACGGCTCCGCCGCCTCGCACCCAGGCGGCCAGCGCGGCGCGCTCGGCCTTGGCGAGCTCGCCGCCGTCGCCCGCCACCGCCACGGCATCGAGCACCCCGTAGGCAGCCGCGAGTGTGGGCAGCTCCGCGCTGGTGACGACCACAGGCTGCGCCTCCCCGCACAGGCGCGGCACCGCGGCCCTGGCGTCGACCACGGCGGCCACGACCGGCTCCGCCGGCGCGCGCCGGCGCAGGCCGAGCGGCATCATCTGCTCGCATACGGGGTCGCCACGGCCCGAACGCACCACGATCCGCGCGCGGGCCGCCTCGGAACGGGCCGCCACGAGCGCCCCCAGCGTCGCCGATGCCCCCGCCCCCAGGCGTACGCGCTGACGGAACGCCACGCCCTCCACCGCCACGTCCAGCGTCCCATCCACAGCGGGGCCTGCATTGCTCAGCGTCACCCAGACCAGGAGCGGGGCGGTGGGACGGAACCGGCCGTCGAACGCCGGGCGCAGGGTCGCCGTAACCTCGGCCGCTGTGGCCAGTGCCGCGCCTGATAGGAGCAGTGCCCACGCCGCGCGCCAGTGCATCGTATGCTCCATGTGTGAGAAGCCGCGGAATCAAATACCCGTTGACAGAACAGCCCGAATATGGTAATTTTAGCAGGGTCAATCTGGGCGTCCAGTTCTTTTTGGGCGATTAGCTCAGTTGGCTAGAGCGCATCCCTTACAAGGATGAAGTCGGCGGTTCGAGCCCGTCATCGCCCACCACGGGCGGGCGGCTTGCCTGGCCGATGTGCTCATTGACAACGCGGGGGCGTAGCTCAATTGGTTAGAGTTCCAGACTGTCGATCTGGAGGTTGCGGGTTCGAGCCCCGTCGCCCTCGCCAATCGTCTTGGGTCTGCCCACGAGCGAAGTCGGTGGGCTTACGGCGGCGTTGGGGGCATTTGCCCCCATCGCCGTATGTTTTTGGCCCTCACCAGTGAACTCCGCCCGCTTCAGCCTGTAGCCTTCCAGGTCATCCTCGGTGCTCGGTGGTTTCTATCGGAGACCCGCTCCCGCGGGTGAGGCGACTGCGTCCTGCCCACATCGGCACGGCGACCCTGAATCAGGGCGACACGCGACGACCCGCCGCGACTGGACGTTGCCTTGCTGGAGCAAGCCTGGTATCCTCGGGAAGGCCTAGTCAGCAGCAACAGGATGGCGGCGCCATGACGTGTCCTCTCCATGTAAGGACGGCCGAAATGCTGGCAGTCTTCCTTGCCTCTGCGGCTATTGTCGGGGCGGCGGCCGGCCTGCCGGAGGAATTGAGGAACGCTCCACCCAACACTTGGACCCTGATTGACAAGGGTGGCTATGGCGCGCGGAACTCTGTGGGGCTGGTCTACCTGCCCGAGGAGGGGCGCTTCCTGCTCCTGGGCGGGCAGATGGCCCAGGGCGGCCCGTACTCCGAGATGACGCTCGACCTCGAACGGTCGCGCTGGGAGAACCGCTTTCCCCTTGGCAAGGAGGGTGCCTGGGGCGATGCGACCGGCTCGAGCAAGGCGCCCGCCCGCAAGTACGGCGGCCCAGCCTTCGAGGTCACAGAGGGAGTGCTCCGCCCTCACCTGGACTTCGGCTATAACCACACGATGGAGCTGTGGGGCAACGCGGCCTATGACCAGGCCATGGGCAAGGTGGTGGTGCCCTTCCACCGCCTCGGCCAGACCTACGAGTACGACCCCAAGGCCCGCACCTGGGCGCACGTCGCGACGGCCGACGACGCGCCCAATGAGTTCTGGGACGACATCGTCTTCAACACCTCGTGCTACGACCCGGTCAACAAGGAGGTCCTGGCCGGCCAGTGCCGCTGGGCGTTTCGGGGCGGCACGTGGGAACGCCTCACGTTCGGCAGCGATCTGATCAATGGCCTGAGGGCCAAGGCCGAGGCGCTGGCTCTCGGCGCGCGCAAGCTGGTCGGCGCCTGCCGCGCCCGCTTCTACGTGACGGAGAGCGAGGGGATGGCCAAGGCCAGACTGGACGAGGCGGCCGCGGCCCTGGCCCGACAAGCCGCGGCGTTCTCGGCGGAGGCCGCCGGCGCGGCCGGGAGGGCGGACGACTACGAGAAGAAACAGCTTGGCTGGGCCGGCTCGAACCTCGGGAAGGCCGTGGAACTGCTCGCGAGGGCCGAAGGGCTTCTCAAGGGCAAGATGACTGCGGAGGGTATCGCCGCGGCCGAGGATGTCTGGGAGGCGCTCGACGACGCGGTCGAGGACCTGGCCGCCGCGCCGCCCAGGCGTGCCTACTGCCGGCCGGCCGTGGACGCGCGGCGTGGCAAGATCGTAGTCTTCGGCGGCCACCGCCTCGACCGGCTCGTCGCCGACACGTGGGTCTACGACTGCGCGACCCGCCGCTGGGAGCAGCGCCGGCCCAAGCTCTCGCCCGCGCCGCGCTACGGCCACGGCCTGGTCTGGCTGCCCACGAGCGGTCGGATCCTGCTGGTTGACGGCGCCGGCCGAGCCGAGACCTGGACCTACGACATCGAGGCCGACGAATGGACGTTGCTGGCCGAGGGCGGCGCTCCGCGGGACAGCCTGACGTCGCCCGTCAGCACGTGGGGCTGGCAACCGGAGCCTTCGGCGGCCATGCCTGGCGACGTGGTGGTCACCCTCTCGAACCGGGCCGAGAGCAAAGTGCCCCGCTTCTCCACCTGGGCCGCGCGGATTGACATGGCCAAGACCGATCCGGAGGGGACGCAGAAGCGTGGCGTGCCCTTCCGCGCCGAGAGCTTCACCGGCGGCGCGGCCGGCGACCCTCGCTGGTACGACCGCAACGCGGGGGAGGTCCGCATCGCCGAACAGCAGGAGTGGCTCGAGACGTTGCCCACCAACACCTGGGTGCAGCGCGACCCCAAGTCGCACAAGAACAACCCCAGGGATAACCGGGCCTGGGGCACCGCGGCCTTCGACCCCGACCACGACCAGATTCTCCTGTGGGGCGGCGGCCACGTGGCCTACATCGGGAACTGCGTGCTCCACTACAGCGTGCGGTCCAACCAGTTCTACATCGGGCACCGGCCCGAGGACGGGCTTCGCTACGCGCACGGGCAGGGCGGGATGAAAATCTCGACCACCTACCGCAACCGCGCCTTCATGACCGGCCACGCCTACCACTCCTATGGATACGACCAGCCCACCGGCAAGCTCATCGTCTGCGGCCAGTCCAGGGCAGAGAACGGCGTCAAGGCCAGCCTGTACTTCTGCTATGACCCCGCGGCGACCGAGTGGTTCCCGGGGCCAATCCCCACGCCATTCGAGGCCAGCTACAGCTTCGACCGCCTCTATCCGACGTCCAGGGGGATCATCGCCTGGGCGAGCGGCGGGCTCTGGCGGCCCGACGTGGCGGGGCTCAAGTGGGAGAGGCTCCCGCTGGCCGGCGCCAAGCTGCCCGACCCCAGCCACGAAGGACACGGGATGGTCCACGACGCCCGCCGCGACCGGCTGCTCTTCTTCGCTCAGGGAGCCAAGGGCGAGGTGGTGGCCTACGACATGAGGACCGGCCAAGCCTCACGCCTCGGCCCGGCAGGCCTCGGGGCGGCCGCACTCGCCAATGTGCGCTGCCGGGAGCTGGTCTACCTCCCCGAGTTCGATGCCGTGCTCATCGCCTCGCGCATCGCGGACGCCGAGGGCAAGATGCGCTGGCCGATCTACGACTGCGCGGCGAATGCCTGGAGGGCCGCGCTCCTGGCTGGCAGCGACCCCGTCGGCAAGGACTACAACTTCGGCCTGGGGTTGATGTATGACGCCCGGCGAAAGCTCGTCTGGGCAGCCGATAGCTACGCGAACATCTGGGCACTGCGGCTGGACCTGAGGGCTGCTGACCTCAAGCCCATCGGAGCGACCCCGGAAGACCGCCCCGCGAACCCCTGAGATCGCCCTGCGTTGGATGGGCTACTTGGCCCGAATCCGCAGGATCCCCCGCGAGCGAATCAGAGGCTCGAGGCGCTGAAGCGCCTTGTCTGTCGGCACGTCCCGCGGGACGCGGCGCAGCGTGGCGCTCAGCCGCCAGCCCGAGCGCGACTCGGCGTCGTCCGCGCGAAGGCGAAACGGGTCGCCGAGCTTCCCATTCGTCGGGTTCTGCCACCCGGGAAGCGCGGCCAGGTCGAGGCTCCCGCCCGGCCGCAGCACGCCCCCCGGCAACGGCACCCGCACCCGCCAGAGCTCCTGGCAGTCAAAGTACCACACGTTGGCATAGCGGAAGTGAAAGGTGACGATGGCATCGCCGTCGAGCGGGACCTCTGTCGTGCGGAAGCGGTTGGTGAGCGCCGCCCGCAGCTTCACCTGGTCGCCGGGGCCGACGGCGTCCTGCGAGCCTGCGACGGAGAGCACGAGGCCCGGCTCCGGCCTCTCCTCGCCGGCCCGCCACGGCCCGAGGCCGATGTGCCAGGCGTCGGGCCTCGGGATGCTTGCGGGAAGTTCCACGGGTGCGCCCGCGCCGACCGTGGGCGAGCCGGCTGTGGCGCGGCCCCACTCGTCGAGCTGCGGGTCGCCGCCGACGGAGCCCTCCTCCCACCCGAAGCCCTTGTAGGCGCGGGCCTCGGCGAACGCCAGAGTCAGGTCTTTGCCCCAGGTGAGCGGGTTGCGCCAGTCGGCCTCGTTGCCGAAGAAGAGGTTGTGGTGGGACCGCAGGCCCGCCTGCGCGAACTGCGAGAGCGTTTCGGCGCCCGCGCGCTCGGCCACGGCGAAGAGGGCCGAGCCGCAGCGGAGGAAGGCGTTGTTGGCGATCAGCGGGCGGTCGGGCACGCCCTCCACTTTCCGCAGGTAAACGCCGGTGCCGCAGCGCTCGAAGAGGTTGCCCGCCACGGTGTTCTCGTGGGTGTCGCCGGAATAGAAGAAGACGCCTCGGTCGCAGTCGGTGAAGCAGTTCCGCCACACCAGGTAGTGGCCGCGGTCCTTCTTGCCGGCCCCTGGGCCGCTGGAGCGCTCGCCGGAGATGACCACGCCGTTCAGCACATCGTAGATGCGGCACCCCGCGATGATCATCTGGCGCGCCGCGCCCTTGGTGCCCACACCGAGGCCGCCATTGGAAAGCTCGCAGCCCTCCACGTGATTCGGCCCCTGATCCCCGCAATCAATGCACGAGACGACGTGGGAGTTCGACCCGTGGTCGCCCCAGTAGAAGCAGTCGTGCACCACGCAGTCGCGGAACGCCGAGTTCGAGCAGCCGCTGAGGTAGGCGCCGTACGCATTGTCCACGGAGTTCGATACACCGGCGACCTCGCACTTGGAGACGACGCAGTGGTCGGCGGAGATGACCACGCCCGTCGGCTGGCCGTAGAAGAGGTGAAGCCCCTCGATCCGGAGCCACGGCCTGTTCAGGTTCATGACGACATACTGCGACGCCTCGACGCGATGACGGTCGGGCGAGTCCCCGTCGCGCGTCCACAGATACACCCAACCGTCCTGCTGGGTCCAGCGGCCGGGCGCGCGAAGAGCCTCGACGGGCGGGTCCTCGCGCTTCCCGCGTTCCCGCGGGTGGACAAGTCGCTCGCCGTCCTCGAAGAGGCCCTTGACCTGCCGCGACGGCGCCTTTGCCTTCCACACACCCCCCTGGTGCTTCACCCAGCCGCTGAGCCGCACCGAGCCGAGGAGTGCGACGTACTCCCCTTTCTGCGCGGCGAGGGTGATCGGCCTGTCCCTCTCGCCCGCGCGCGGGAACACGAGGGGGGCGGCGAGCCGGTACTCGCCGGCGCGCAGCACCACGCGGTCGCCCGGCTGCGCCGCGGCAAGGCCCCGCTCGATGGACTGGAACGGCCTGGCCTCCGAGCTATCCCGTGCGCCGTCCTGCCCCGTTGGGCTGACGAACCAGTCGCGGCCGTGGGCAGCGAGGGCGGTGAGCAGAAGGATCGCGGATACGGACAGTGGCCTCGGCATCGGAAGGGGTCCTCATAGGAGTGGTTCGGCGGCGAGCCGAGGCCTACGGAGTGAGTTCAAGGGCGCCGGCATCTCGGCCTTTGCCGGCGGGCCGCCGGCCGCAGAAGTCCCGGTGCTGCGGGCCGCCGAACTCCCAGGCATAGAGTTCCTCGATGGTCGTCTTCGCGTCGGCCAGGGTGCCGCGGCACACGCGTAGAAAGTCCATCGCCCCGGCGAAGTAGGCGCCCGTTGCGCCCTTGCCCACCAGGAAGTCGGCGCCGTTGGCAAGCGAGCCGCCGAGGCGCGCGCCGCGCGCCTCCGCTGCCGTCGCGCCGTCGAGGTAGACGCGCAGGGTCGCGGCCGCCCGATCACATTCGGCGACCACGTGGTGCCACCGGCCGTCGTTGACGCGGTCGCGGGTGCCGGCGGAGGCGGCGGCGTCGCCGCGAACCAGGAAGGCGAGCCGCCCGTCGCCGTCGAGCGACAGCGCGTAGCCGCGCTCGGCGATCTTGGAGACGAGGACGCCGCCGGTGTGCCCCGGCTCGGTGCGGAAGTAGACCTCGATGAGGAAGCTGCCCTCGCCGATGTCCACCGTCCTCTTCTCCTGGCCGCTCCCTCCCCCGACGGGGCTGGCGAGTTCCGCGTGGCTCAGGACGAGGTGCTGGTCCTTGCCGTTCAGGCGGAGCGCGCCCTGGGTCCAGTCCTCCAGGGGGCCGTCAATGTAGTCGCCGGCCCTGACGTTCACCCCCGTGAGCGGGTAGCGTGGCGTCTTCCAGTAGTCCTCGCGCTTTCCGTAGTAAGGGGTCATGTACCAGTGCTCGTCAATGACCTCGGTCGGGTCCTTCTGGTGACGGGTGAAGTGCCACTCGCCGACAGGGGCGTAGAGGCCCCAAGGCACGAAGACCCGCACGCCGGCGTCCACGGCGGCGGAGCCGGGCGCGAGGCGGAAGTCGTGCTTCGCGGGGTCGCGGAGCACGGGCTTCTCGCTCATCTGGCCGACGTCCGAGGCCAGGGCGCCGCGCTCGGCTAGGGCCTTGCGGAACGAATCGAGGCTGGCGTGCCAGCGGCCCGAGGGCTCGAAGACGGCGAACCGGTCGCTCACGTCGTGGAAGACGTTTCGCGCGTAGGCGTTGGTCTCGTGGGCGAAGTGCTCCTTCTGCGGCCCGGCGTCGGCGGCGTTGCCCTCGGGCTCCGATTTGGCCGGCTCGGCGTGCCAGAAGAGCCATTCGCCGATGCCGCTCCAGACGTTGCCGAGAAACTTGTCGCGGCCCGCGTGGGGCGCCTGGCGGCGGGTGCCCTTGACGAAGTTGTAGACCGTGTTGTTGAAGAAGGCGTTCTCGAAGCTGATGATTTCCTGGAAGGCCGCGGTGTTGCCCAGGCGGCTGAAGGGGTCCTTGCTCTTGCCCCAGGCGATGTTGTTGAAGACGTAGTTCTTGAAGCTGCCGTCGAGGTAATAGGCGTGGCCGAAGCGGGCGCTGGCCGGCTTCTTGGGGCCGTAGGCCCAGTGCCAGTAGCCGCCGGGGTTGCCGCTCACGTTGCAGTAGACGTAGAAGGGGCCGCCCTGCCAGGTCTCGATGCCGCCCCAGTCGTTGGTGTTGAGCAGGGGATCAGTGACCTGGTTGTGGTGGATGAGGATGCGGGAGAGCGGGGCGTCGCCGGACTGGCCGCTGCCCTTGCCGCCGAAGATGAAGAGACCGGCGCCGTAGCAGCGGTCGAGGATGTTGCCGGCGACCTCGGCGGTTTGGGGGAAGCCCACCTCGACGGCGTGGCCGTGGGCCTGGCGGCGCGGGCGCAGGCCGATCCCGGCGAGGCGGTTCCGCAGGACCTCCACGCTGCCCAACTGCCCCTGCCCCTTGGCGATGGTGATCGCCTCGGCGTCGAGGTGCGCGATGTCGTTGTCGCTCACCACGACCGAGCCGATCCGGCACTGGGCGTTGATGGGCTCGACGCGGACGGCCTTGGCCACGTGCTCGAAGCGGCAGTGCGACACGCGCAGCCCGTCGGCCGAGCCGAGGGCGCGGATGCAGGCGTTGTCCACCTCCTTGTGCATCCAGGCGGGGAACTCGAGGTCCCACCACGTGTTGGTGAAACGGAAGGTGAGGCCGGTGATCTCCACGTGGCGCAGGCCGGTCGTGAGCAGCTTGTCGCGCTGCTCGGGCTTCAGCACGTCGGTGCGGGGCGGGGCGGCGGCCGAAGCGGCGTCCTCGATGAGGCAGTAACGACGTGCGGCCTCCACGGCCATGGTGTTGGGGTCGCGGTCGCCCGGCAGGCGCACGTAGAGCCGCCCGCCGGCGCCCTTCTTGTCGAACCAGAACTCGCCCGGCTCGTCGAGATAGTGCGGCTTGTCCTCCAGGTAGTAGCGGTTGTTGGTGATGAGGGTGCCGCTGTCGCCCCACCACACGCCCTGGAAGGCGACGGACTTCTTCGCGGCGTCCACGGCCTCGACTTTGGTGGGGAAGGGCGTGCCCATCACGATGCCCCACTCGGTGCGGAGGATGGCGTCGCGGTAGTGGTCGGCGGGCTTCGTCAGGTGCTTCGTGTCCACGCCCAGGTGCATCTTCCTGCCGTTGACCGTGGTCTTGTTCTGCTGCGTCCACCACCGGGGCTGCTCCCAGGTCCACCACTCGCTCTTCACGTCGTCGGGGTCGCTCACGGTCCAGTTGGGCGTTCGGGCGAGCTTGAGGCGGATGGCCTTGCCGGCCTCGAGCATCCAGACGCAGCGTGGGGCGAAGGCGAGGTCGGTCCACCAGACCTTCTGGGACTCTGGGATGTCCTTGTGGTCCGCGCCCTGCTTCCAGCCGGCGACGGCCTCCGAGCCGCAGAGGACGGCCTCGCCCGCGCCCCAGGCGGGGTCGCTGGTGAGGCGAATCGGCTCCCCGGGCGTGCCCTGGTCGTCGGCGGGGGCGGCGAGCTGGCCGCGGTACACGACGCCGCGCTTGAAAACATAGGTCGTCGGGCCGCGATGGGCCTTTGCCAGGTTCGCCGCGGCGGGGTCCCAGGGGTGGTGCTTCCAGGGCCTCTCCTTCGACGCCCCGTCGTTCGCGTCGCTCCCCGCGGCGAAGTCAATGTAGCGAACCGTCTTGCCCGGAGCGAAGACGAACGGCTCGGGCGCCCACTCCAGGCCGCCCGTGGGCAGCACCTTGGCCTGCGGCTTCTGCCACGAGAAGGCGGTTCGCTCGGCCCCCGTCGCGCCCAGGGCGACCGCCAAGAGACTCAGCGTCACGCGCTGCCACGCCGGCATGGGTCTGTCTCCTGTCAGCTCTGGTGCGTTCGAACGCCCGCGCGCACAACATACGCCCGGTGCCAGAAGCCGTCAAGCCCCTTCCCGCGAGGGAGCCCGCGCGAGGGGGGATGATGCGGCTTGATCGAGCGCCCCAACCTGCTATACTGGCCATCATTTCAGACACCGTAGCAAGAGTGGAAAGGCCAGTGATGTCGGAAACCTTGTGGCCTGGAGCCATCGTGACGCTGCTTGCCGCTGCCGCGGTTGTTCGGGGGGAACGCGCCGTGGAATCTGTCGAACTCTGGGGCTGCTTCGAGACCGCGCTACGATCGGGAAGGGCCTATGCCAACCCCTTTGCCGATGTGGACCTCTCGGCCCGCTTCGCGTGCAATGGTGAGTCTCTGACGGTGAAGGGCTTCTACGATGGCGACGACACCTGGAAGCTCCGCTGCATGCCCACCCGGGAGGGGCGGTGGACCTTCACCACGCAATCGCCCGACCCGGAACTGAACGGCAGGACGGGGAGCTTCCTGTGCGTGCCGCCGTCGAAGGGCAACCACGGCCCCGTCCGTGTGGCGCGCACCTGGCACTTTGCCTATGCCGATGGCACCCCGTACTTCCAGGTCGGCACGACCTGTTACGCCTGGACCCATCAGGCCGACGACCTCCAGGCGCAGACGCTCCAGACCCTCAGCGCGGCGCCTTTCAACAAGATCCGCTTCTGCATTTTCCCGAAGTCTTACGCGTACAACCAGAACGACCCGCCGTTCTACCCCTTCGAGCGGCGGGCCGACGGCCAGTTCGACTTCTCGCGGCCCAACCCCGTGTCGTGGCGCCATCTGGAGCGGCGCATTCTGGACCTCCAACGCCTGGGTATCGAGGCCGACCTCATCCTCTGGCACCCCTACGACCGCTGGGGCTTCGCCACGATGGGGCAGGAGCACGACGACCGTTACCTGCGCTACGCCATCGCCCGCCTGGCCGCCTTCCGAAACGTCTGGTGGTCCCTCGCCAACGAGTACGATCTCATGGCCCCGGGCACCCAGGGCCACCGCGGCGACAAGCAGATGGCCGACTGGGACCGCTTCTTCAGGATCCTCCACACGGAGGACCCCTTCAGCCACTTGCGAAGCATCCACAACTGCGGCAGTTTTTACGACCACACCAGGCCCTGGGTCACGCACGCCAGCATCCAGAGTTCCGACCTCGCCTCCGGCCCCGCCTGGCGCGAGAAGTACCGCAAGCCCATCGTCTACGACGAATGCAAGTACGAGGGCGACGTGCCCCAAGGCTGGGGCAACCTCACGCCGGGGCAGATGGTGGACCGCTTCTGGCTCGGCACCATCGGCGGCTGTTACGTCGGCCACGGCGAGACCTACAGGCATCCGGCCGACATCCTCTGGTGGTCCAAGGGCGGCGTGCTGCACGGCCAGAGCCCGGCCCGCATCGCGTTCCTCAAGCGCTTCATGGAGCCGGCGCCCTTCCACCAGATGGCACCCGACGCCGCCTTCTGCCCAGGCAATCTGACCCTGGCCAAGGCGGGCGAACTCTACCTCGTCTACTGCCTCAAGGCCAGCCCTGCCACCATTGACTTGCCCGGCGAGCGGTCCTACAAGGTGGACGGCATTGACACCTGGCACATGACCGTGACGTCCCTGGGCACGGCGCGTCCCGGCAAGTTCACCCTCGCCCCGCCCAGGACGCCCTATCTGTTCCGCCTCGAGCCTTACAGGCCAGGCGAGGCCCTGCGGCCCGAAGCTACCGCCCAGGCCACGCCCACCGAGGGCGCCCCGCCCCTCACCGTGAAGTTCAGCGGCCCGCCCGAGTTGGCCTGCCGCTGGGACTTTGGGGATGGGACGACCTCCGACGAGCACAGCCCAGCCCATACCTATGCAAAACCCGGCCTCTACACGGCCACGCTCACCGTCACCGACAGGGCGGGCGGCTCCTCCAGCGCCGCGCTGCTCATCGCCGTAGACACGTGGACGGGCAGGCCGCTGGTCCGCGTGGGCACCCTCCGCGACGAGAGCGCGCCCCTGAAGCTCCACGGGGACGTGAAGCGCGGCCCCGACGGCTCTCTCGATTTCGGCGATCGGGAGCCATGGAAGTGGGTCGCGGTGGGCGAGAAGCCCCTCGAGGCCCTGGAGGGTCTTCGCTCCTTCACCATCTGCGGGTGGCTCAAAGCCGCGAGCCTGCAAGCCGGCAGCGGCGGCAACCGCATCGCATTCAACCTCAACTACAACCGCGCCGGCTTCGACCTCGTGTGCCTGGGGGACGGCCGCCTGCGGCTTGCCGTGAACGAGTGGCCAGACCGCATCGTCAACGACAGTTCGCCGGGCAAGGTGGCGGTGGGCAAGTGGGTCTTCTTCGCCGTAGCCTGCGATGCGACGAAGGGGAAAGACAACGTCCGCTGGTACTTCGGAGACCCTGACACGCCCGCCCAGCTTGACAAGGTGACCACCTATGCCTGCGGCGCCACGGGCCAGGGGAGTGGCACGCTGACGATTGGAAACTACAACGAGACCCTTCACAGCAGCGGGCTGGACCGCCAGTTCCGCGGCACGCTGCGCGAGATCGCCATCTTCGGCAGCAGGATCGGACCGCGGGGGGCGTTGTCGGCGGAAGAGATCCGAAGGCTGCAACGGTGAGCGGCGGACACGTGTCCGACGGGCCGGCGACGGTGGCCATGGCGGCGGAGGCCGCGTGTGGACATGGCCGGAGCAGGACCCGCCTCGCGCCGGCCTGGCGTCCAGGCGGCCAGATGGGAAGCCGTGCGAATGCAATGCCTCATGCGCCCTCTTCTCCTGCTGAGCATTCTCGTTGGCCATAGTGCTCTGTCCGACGTGGCCGTGGGGGAGGATGGTGCGCGCCCGTACGATGCGCGAGGCGAGGACCCTGCGGCCGACCAGATCGACTGGAAGGCGGACTGGGACGAAACCTACAAGGCCAACCTCGCGCGCTGGGAGGCGGACGCGCGGCGCCTGACGAATGACGAGGGCGAGCGGACCCTCATCGTGCGCACCCGGGTGGTGCGGCTGCTCGAAGCCCTGATGGCCAGGTACCCCAACGACGCCGCCCGGCACCAGGCGGCCCTGAAGGAGATTGCCGGCAACTACTACGCCTGCACCCTGCCGGCGCGCGGGAACCACGCCCTGCGCCGCCTCATCGAGGAACTCCCCGGGCAGGCCGACCTCGCCGCCCAGGCCCTCCACCGCATCCTCGAGGAAAGCCGCTGGGAAGAGCCCTGGTCCATCGAAGGCGGGTTGGCCTGGGTCGAGTATGCGGCGACCCGTCTGGCGGGTCTCAACGCGGCGGGGCAGTTGCCCGACGGCCATCCCGCGGTGGCCACCGCGTGGCGCGCGCTGGCCGTGCTGCGGCGCGCGCAGGGGCGCCTGCTCGACGCGGCCGAGGCGCTCGAGTCGCTCGAGACCCACACGGGCAGGGACGACTGGTGGCAGTTGGCCGAGGGCGAACTCCTGCTCGCCGCCGGGCGCGAGGGGCAGGCCCTGTCGCGTTTCCAGGAACTCTACGCGCGCTCCGAGAGCAACTGGCGGGCCAGAGACCGCGCGCAACTCCTGCTCACATACCCCGCGATGGCCACCCCGCCCAGCTTCGCGAGCCACTTCGGCCTCGAGGCGAAGTGGGAGGCCATTCGCGCCAGCCCTGTTCCCGACGTGATGGAGCGGATCGGCGAGGCGCTGCGAGAGGATGCCGAGGGGAGGAACATCCTGCCCTGGCGGGACGTGCGGCAGACGTCGTGCTGGGCGGCCATTGACCGCCACCTGCTGGCGCAGCCGCCGGAGGCGCTCGCTACGCTCAGGGCGGCTCAGGAGGCCGAGGCGCGCCAGGCCCTCCGCTCCGGGAGCGGGCTGGCCACGGACAAGCTCCTGGCCGCCTGCCGGCGCTACCCCTGGGCCCCGACGACCCACCAGGCCCTGTTGGCCTGGGGCGAGGAACAACTGCGGGCGGGGCGCTCCGGGCTCGCCTTGCGAGCCTTCGAAGACGTGCGTGCGCGCAGTGCCGACCCCGCCTTGCGTGCGAGGGCCTGTGTGGGCTCGGCGCTGGCCGCGGCTCAGGAAGGCGGCGAGGCGCTCTCGCAGGCGGATGGAGCCCTGGCCCCGGGGACGCGCTATCCGTGGCTGGGCGGGCAGGAAGATGCGCAGGCAATCCTGACGCGCCTGGGCAGGCCGTCCGGCGCCCTCAGCGAGGCGGCCGTCCCGCTCGCCAACCTCGCGCGGGTGACGCTCCGGCTGCCGCCGGAGGGCGCCTGGCCCCCGGAGCTGTTTGCCGACATCTTTCCCCGCGAACTGGCCGAGGTGGTGTGGCCGCTGCTCCTACAGCCGCGGGCCTGCGAGGCCGGCACCCTGGTGGCCGGGCCGCAACTGCTGGCCCTCTTCGGCGACGACCCTGCGAGGCCGCTGTGGATGGCGACGCCGACCCACTCGCGAGGCAAGCAGGGACGCACGGAGATCGCCAATGCCGAGGTGCTGGTGATCCCCGGGCGCTTCCAGCCAGCCGTCGCAGACGGGCGAGTCTTCACCCGCTGGGGCCTCGACCCGACGCGGCGTCTGCCGACGGATATCGCCGCCTTCGACCTGCGCTCCGGCGAGATGCTCTGGTCCACGGCAACGAACGCGGCGTGGCGGCACCTGCTGCCCACCGGCGACCCGGCGGCGGCCGATGGCCGGGTGTACGTGCTGGCCCTCCACAGGGCGCACACCGGCGTGCTCCCGGTGTCGGCCGTGAGCCTTGTGTGCCTCGACGCGGCGCGAGGCAATGTGCTGTGGGAGCGCTCGCTCGGCTCGCAAAACGTCACCCTCATCCCGAGCTCCAATGGCGACTACCGCTACAACCAGTTCGACATGTCGCACTACGGGAGCGGTGTGACGGTGGCCGCGGGCGCCGTATACTGCCAGACGAATCTGGGCTTCGTGGCACGCTGCGATGCCCGCGACGGGCTGGTCGAGTGGGTCTTCCCATACTCCAGAGTTCCCCTGCGCTGGAACATCGGCCGCGTGGTCCGGCGCCAGGGCGGCGCCCCGCTGGCGTGGCGCGATCGGATCGTGTTCGTGCCGCGGGACGCCACGGGCGCCTTCGCCCTCGATGCCCGAAGCGGCAAGCTACTGTGGGAGAACCCCCTGGCACCGTCGGCCGAGTGCCTGGGGCTGCGCGGCGGGCTGCTGCTGACGGCGGACGAAGCCGGGCTGGCCGCGCTGGACTTGATGGGCGGCCGCGCCCGGTGGCACAGGTCGTTCCCTCGGGAGATCTGCGGGCGGCCGTGTCTCCTCGGTGGCAGAGTGATCGCCGCTGTGGGCGGCCAACTCCAGAGCATCGAGGCGGAGACGGGCCGGCTCGCCGAAACGACGGCCTGGGGGTCGGGCGGGACCCCGTTGGCGTTCGGCGCGCGTGGAAGGACGCTCGTTGGGGTCTCCCCCGGCGCGCTGGGTTCGGACCAGGAACCCATCGGCAAGCCCCTGAACGCACAGGCGCCGCCCGCACAAGAGCCGCTGCGTTTGCCGCTTGTGCGGAGCTGGAAACTGGCGCGCCCCAACCCCACCCTGCTCGTGCCTCCGCCCGAGGCGGGACTCGACGGGAAGCTGCTCCTGGTGTCGGAAGGCGTGCTGGAGTGCGTGCGGGCGAGCGCGCAGGGCGGCGTGGAGTGGCAGCGGCTTCCGGCGCCCGGCTACCAGGGGATGGTGTGGACCGATGGCGCCGTGAGCTTCATCTACACGCGCTCGGTCGTGACCATTGATACGAAGACCGGGGGCCTCCGCTGGCAGGCGGACCTTCCCCTGGTGATTCGCCAGTGGCAGGAGGCCGGGCCGTACCTCGTGGCGGGCGACTTCACCGAGGCCGAACGCGGCAAGCAGGTGGCCGTGCTCGACCTCGCCACCGGCAGGCTGCTCTGGCATCGCGAGTTCCGTGAGTACGGCGACTCCTATTGGAGCTACTTCCACGGGATCGGCTGGGACGGCCAGAGCCTTCACCTGTTCGCCACGCTGGCGCCGGTGCAGGGCGGCGGCCACTTCGACGTGGTGTGCGAGCCGGCCAGCGGCCGAATCAAAGCGGTGCGGCGCTTCCTGGCCAAGGGACGCGAGTGGCCGTTCCTCTTCGACGTCGGCGAGGGCTCGGGCTTCTATGTGGACCAGGACAAGATCGCCTACGAGTTCGCACTCGACGGCTCGCCGCCGGTGCGGTACGGCGCGAACCTGCGGGACCTGGTGACGCAAACACCCGCGCAACTGCGCCGCGTGCGCAAGCGGCGCAACCTCCAGCAGTCGCAGCAGTGGATTCAGATCTACCAGTACGAGGACTACCCGCAGTACCGTCACACCCACTGGATCCTGCAACGCGGGAACCCCGACTACGAGCTTCGGCGGACGCGCCCGGGCGTTGTGCGTGGCGACCTGTTGTATGAGACCGAAGGGCCGAGCCTGCGGGTGGTGGAGTTGCCGAGCCGCCGCGACGTGGCCCAGATGCGCGTGGCGCTGCCGGCCTATCGCACCGCCCGAATCCTCGACTGGCGCGAGCAGGGCGAGAACGTGCTCGTGGTGTCCGGAATCTCGCGCGGGCCATACGAGTCCGCCATGACCCCCTATCGCATCCAGGTGAACGCCTTCGACAGGCGCACGGGGCAGCCGCAGGGCGAGCAGTTACTGGCCGATGCGCCCTACTGGCGATTTGCCATTCACCGCGACTGGCGCGACTACCCCCAGCACGAGACGCAGGTGGCCTGGGACAAGGGCGTGCTGCTCCTCACGGATGCCGACGGTCTGGCCGCGTACACGAATGCCCCCGGCGGCCCGCCCCCGCTGTCGGACAAGGCCGCCCAGATCGCCTATCGGACGTCCGCTCCCTTGACAGTGGACGGCTGGCTGGACGACTGGGAGCTCAGGACCGCCGCGCCGCTGGCGGGGGAGGGGGGGCGCCGAGGCTGGGTGCAGGTCGCGCACGACGGCGACCACCTGCGGATTGCCGTCACCAGTGAACTGCCTACGGCCTCCAGCCGGCGCGGGGCCGGCGGCTACGGGGGCGGCGACTGGCTCGAGGTGGCCGCCAGCGCGGGGAATGGCACGAGGCGCCTGAGCCTCGGGGCCGACGAGCAAGGCCACGCCGTGTGGGAGGCCGGCCACGACACGGCGGTCGGCGGGGCGCGAGGCGCGGTGCGGCATGACCCTGTGCGCCAGGCGACAACGTACGAGATGGTGTGGCCGCTCGACGAACTGATGGGGACCGACAAGCGAGAGCGGCGACGACGGCTGGGGCTGTCGCTCGCCGTGTGGCACACCCCGCTAGGCCGCCGCCCCGAGCGCGCGCTGGCCTGGGGCGATGCCTGGTGGGCGCAAGGGGCGCTCCCAGAGGCGCACCAGCTCGTCTACCTGCATCCGCTCACCCTGGCGGGCGAGGAAGCGGGCCTGACGCTGGCCCACGAACTGCCCGACCTGGAGGCGTCGTGGGAGTTCTTCAGAGACTCGTGCGACGTCCGCGCCGCGACGCGGCCGTCGGGGGTCGTGGTGGCGCGCTACGCGGCCTACCTGAAGCGCCATCCGGACGGTCCGGCCGCCGAGCGCGCACTGCCGGCGCTCGACCGAGCCTTGCGCACCAGCCTGGCCGACGACCCCGTGCCCGAGGTCCTTCGCATCGCGCAGGAGGCGGGCGTGAATGAGGCGATTCGCGCGCGCTACGCCCGGCTCGCGAAGGCCCACGTCTCCCTCTGGCTTCACACCGACCCCCGGAAGCTGCCGACAGGCCTGATGCTCCAGTTCCACGACGGCCGCGAGCGGGGCGGCTGGGGGCACCGCGTCTCCTGGGGGCTGAACCCCTGGAGGGGCGACTGGGGCGAGCCCGGCGCCCCCGGGAACCAGCAGGCCGGCCCCGTGCCGCAGGCCGACGGCTGGCAGGAACTCCGAATCCCTCTCCTCTGGATTGGCCTTGAGGAGAGGCCCCTGTGCGGCATCTCGTTTGCCCAGCATGGCGGCGGCCGCGTGGTGTGGGACCGCGCCGCGATGGTCTACGAGGGCGGCGAGAGAGTGTTCCTGGACGACGAGGCGCCCAAGGCCAGGGAGATAGTCGGGCAGTGGTCGTGGGTGGCCGAGCCGCGAAAGAGCGGCTCGCGCGCACACACCGATGCCAACCCCGGCAGTGTGAGCGATACCGTCCATCGGAACGTCGAGGGGTTCCTGACGCCGGTAGTCGAGCACCTGGTGCCGCCCGCCACGGGCGCCGTGTTGTCCCAGTGGGTCTATCTGGACCCGGCGAAACCGCCGCGCACGGTGTGCATCGCTCTGCAAGCCCGCAGCGACCCGTACCGTGTCTACTGGGGCGACGGCGTGGAGGATGGCCGCTGCCTCGGCCCGCTGCCCAAGGCGGGCGAGTGGCAGGAACTGCGCGTGCCGCTGGCCTGGACGCCCGCCTACTGCTACCCCCTGCGGGGGATCGTGTTCGAGCAGGTCGGCGGGCGGGTGTATTGGGACAGGACGGCGATAGTGGCTGGCGGCCGCGAGCAGGTGATCGTCGAGGACGAGATGCCGGCCGGCTCGGTCCGAGGGGATTGGCAGTGGGTGGAGACGCCGGTGAAGAGCGGCAAGCGTGCTCACACGAACCCGCCCCCCGAACGATACGGGGCGCACGGGGTCGTCTACCTCAGGGACCCGCTCACGCTGCACCTGCCGTTCGACCCCGCGCGGGCGGCCCTGCTGCTCCAGGAGCAGATCCCGCGCCTCGGAGCGTCGGAGGAGGCCTGGGAGTTCTTCGAGGTGCTTCGCGGCATCCTGCCGACAGGGGGCCCGCGGCAGGCGGATCGCATCCGCTGGTTCCTGAGCGAATTGCCCGAGCACCCGAAGGCGCTGACGCTCCTCAAGTCGCTTCTGGACTACTACCAGGACGCGAAGGAGCCGGACCCGCTGGCCGCGGTGGACCGCGTGATGGAGGAGAGCAAACTGCCGCGTTCCGTGCGCTACGAGTTCCGCCGCAAGTTCGGCTCGGCGGAGGCTTCGTTCATCCGCACGTGGCGCGTCCTGGGCCCGTTCCCGAGTCCGGGCGGGAGCGGGCACGCGAAGGCGTTCCCGCCCGAGACGGAGCCCGTGGCGCTGGACCGGGACTACGAGGTGGTGGGCGGCCGCGCCCGCTGGCGGTTCCACAGTTCGGACGGCAACCTGATCGATCTCGAGAGGCTGTTCAAGCCGAACGAGCACGTGGTCGCGTATGCGGTGTGCTGGGTCCGAGCCCCGAAGGCGATGCAGGTGTCGTTCGAGGCCGGAAGCGACGACGGGATGAAGCTCTGGCTGAACCGCAAGCTGCTGCTGGACCGCGCCGAGCCGCGGCCCGCCGAGCCACGCCAGGACACGGCGCCGGCCGAGCTCAAGGCGGGCTGGAACGAGGTGCTGGTGAAGGTGGATCAGACGACGCGGCAGTGGGGCTTCTATCTGGAATTGCTCGACGCCGAGGCCCGCGGGCTGCTCAAAGAGGTCACCGTGTCTGCCACCCCGCCGACGGGGCGGGACTAGGAGCCTGTCCGAGAATCCGCGTGAGGCTGCGACGCCGCCGATTCGGGCCGC
>DAOOIT010000053.1 GCA_035384565.1 Planctomycetota bacterium
GGGCTATCCCATTTCGCTCCTTCGGAGCTCCCGCAGCCACCTACAATTCCGGCCCGCAACCGTCCCACCGCGCTTGACACCGCGCGTTCAGCGCCTACGATAGGCCCCAACCAACCCGTTGCTTCAAGGAGGCCCAGGCATGCTGGCTCACTGCCTAACCACGCTGTTGCTGTCGGTCGCGTTGCTCGTCGTGGGCCTCGCCGCCCTCGCGGGGGCAGGGGAGGGCTTGCCGGCCGGCGCTGCGCCGAGGGCGTTGGACTTTCCTCACTTCCCCGACCGCCTGCATGCCTTCGTGTGGCGGAACTGGGGCTTGGTAGACCTCGACCGCCTGGCGAAGGTGCTCGACACCTCGCCGGCGAACGTGGCAGCGGTCGGGGCCTCGATGGGCCTGCGGCCGGCGCCGCCCGTGCCGCCCGAGCAGAGGGCCCGCGGCTACATCACCGTGCTCCGGCGCAACTGGCACCTGCTGCCCTACGACCAACTGCTCACGCTCCTCGACCTGTCGGCCGAGCAGCTCGCCTATGCGCTGCGCGAGGACGATTTCCTGTTCATCAAGCTCGGCTCGCTCAAGCCGCAGTGCGAACCGCTGCGCTACGCGCCGCCGAGCGAGATCGCGAAGGTTCGGGCGGCGGAGATCAAGCGCACCATCGAGGAGGTGTTCGGCGACGAGTGGTTCGAGCCGGCCGAGCCGCGCTTCGCCTTCGTCCGCGAGCTCAGCGCGCCCCTCGCCGCCCCGCCCCCGAAGCCGGCGGATGGCCTGCGGTTCATCTACTCCTACTTCGCCCTCTTCGGCGACCCGTTGATGAACCCCGACCTGGACCCGTTTCCCGACGGCCTGCTCCAGCGCCTCGCCGCGCTGGGCGTGAACGGCGTGTGGATGCACACAGTGCTCTACACGCTGGCGCCGAGCGCCATGTTCCCCGAGTTCGGCGCGGGATGGGAGACACGGCTCGCCAACCTGCGGAACCTGGTCGAGCGGGCAGGGCGCTGCGGCATCGCGGTGTATCTCTACATGAACGAGCCGCGCGCCATGCCGGCGGCGTTCTTCAGGAACCGCCCACAGATGCGCGGCGTGCAGGAGGGCGACCACTTCGCCCTGTGCACCTCGGCGCCCGAGGTGCGCGCGTGGCTCAGCGACGCCCTGGCCCACGTGTTCCGCAGCGTGCCCGGCCTCGGCGGGGTGTTCACCATCAGCGGTTCGGAAAACCTCACGAATTGCGCCTCGCACGGCCAGTGGCTCAAGTGCCCGCAGTGCAAGAGCCGCGCGCCGGCCGAGATCATCGCCGAGGCCAACGCGGCCATCGAGGCCGGCGTGCACCGCGGCAGCCCCGAGGCCAAGGTGATCGTGTGGGACTGGGGCTGGAACGACGCCTGGGCGCCCGACATCATCGCCAGGCTGCCCAGGTCGGTGTGGCTCCAGTCGGTGAGCGAATGGTCGCTGCCCATCGAGCGCGGCGGGGTGAAGACGGCGGTGGGCGAATACTCGATCTCGGCCGTCGGCCCCGGCCCGCGGGCGACGAAGCACTGGGCGTTGGCGAAGAAGGCCGGGCTGAAGACCTCCGCCAAGTGCCAGTTCAACAACACCTGGGAGATGTCGGCCGTGCCCTACCTGCCGACGCTCGACCTCGTGGCCGAGCACTGCGCCAACCTGGCGGCCGCGGACGTAGACGGCTTTCAGTTGAGCTGGAGCCTGGGCGGCTATCCGTCGCCCAACCTGGAGATTGCCGCGCAGTTCAGCCGGCGTCCGTGGCCGACCCGCGACGCGGCGCTCGATGCCGTGGCCCGCGGGCGCTTCGGCCCCGACGGCGCGGCCCTGGCCCGAAAGGCGTGGACCGCTTTCAGCGACGCCTTCCGCGAGTTCCCCTACTCGTGCGGCCTCTACACGGCCCCGATGCAATACGGCCCGTCGAACCTGCTCTTCGAGCGGCCCACCGGCTATCACGCCACGATGGTGGGCTTTCCCTACGACGACCTGAAGTCGTGGCGCGGCGCCTATCCGACAGACGTGTTCCTGTCGCAGTTCGTCAAGGTCGCCGACGGCTGGAAGCTGGGCCTCGGGCCGCTGGCCCAGGCCGCGCAGAAGGCGCCGCCCGAGCGGCGCGCCGACGCCGAGGCCGAGTTGCGCTTCGCCGAGACTTGCTGGCTGCATTTCCAGAGCATCGTGAACCAGACGCGCTTCGTCCTCGAGCGCGACGCCTTGGTCGCCGGCCCGGCGCCGCGCTCGGCAGGCGAAAGCATCGAACGGATGGAACGAATGCGCGCGGCTCTGGAGAGCGAGATCGCCATTGCCCGGCGCCTCTACACGCTCTCGCGCCTCGACTCGCGCATCGGCTACGAGGCGTCGAACCACTACTACTACGTCCCGCTCGACCTTGCCGAGAAGGTGCTCAACTGCCGCCGGCTTCTCGTGTGGCTGGGCAGGTGATCAGGGGCAGGCGTGTCAGGAGACCCTGCGCGTGGCGGCGGCAGACAGGGCCTCTGCCTCGCCATCCCGCATCTCGGTGACGCGCGAGTCTCCAACGTCGGAGTCCCCGGGGTCGCGCGGCTCGACGGCGATCAGGGCGGGGGCGCCGGCCTCGGTCATCAGCTCGAACACCAGGGTCACGTGGCCCAGCCGCAGCGAGTCGCCATCGGCCAACGGCTCGGTGGAGACGGGGCGGCTGTTGATGAAGGTGCCGTTGGAGCTGCCGACGTCGGTGACGAGCCACTTGCCGGGGGGCACGCACGAGAGCTTGCAGTGGCGGCGCGAGACTGAGGGGTGCTTGATCACGATGTCGGCTCGGTGGGAGCGCCCGACCAGGTAGCTTCCCCACGCGCGGAGGGGGAATTCGCGGGGCTGATCCAGGCCCGCTGTGGCCACGAGCTTGGCATTCATCAAGTCACCTCAGGCCCTCCACCAGGGGCAAGGCAACGGACCCGTGCTGCCCGCGAATGGTAACACGGCTGCGGCGCGATGTCAACGGCTGGACAGCCGCAGGCGCCTCAGCGGAGCATGGCCCCCCGTTCTGGCGGCCCCCGCCACGGAGGCATCCAAGCCCTGCCTGCTCCTCACCTGTATCACCCTGTGAGAGCGAGAGTGAGGCAGATAGGCGCAACGGGCACGGAAGGCCCCGGGGCGCCCAGGCGCCATACTTGCTCACCCCAGGGGGGAGGGAAATGAGCAAGTATGGGCGGGAAGGGCATAGAGCCGCCCGGATCGCCAAAGCGCCATACTTGCTCAACTGAGAGGGGGAGGAAAATGAGCAAGTATGGGCAGGAAGGCCGTAAAGCCGCCCGGATCGGCAAAGCGCCATAGTTGCTCAGCCCTCGGGGGCGGCACAGGTGAGCAAGTATGGCGACGCGTGTCTGGTTTCCAAGACGATGGGGGAGGTCGGAGGGGGGCAGGCGTTGGGACTGCGGGCCATGCTTGCCCAGGCTCCCGCGCTTGAGTTCGTGTGGGGCATTGCGTATCCTGAAGGCGGTGACCGCCATGGACGGGAACGAGCATTGGCAGAAAGGAAGAGCCGTGAGGGCAAGCGTGTGTCTCGCATTCGCTCTCGCCGCGGGCGCCGCTGCGGGAGACTTGCCCAGGAAGGTCTACGCCCATTACATGGGCTGCTTCTGCGCCGGCACCGACGCCATCTGGTGGCACGCGCAGAGCGGCCTGGGCACGATGGACTTCCCCGGCGAGGTGGTCAACCAGAAGGACCCGCTCAAGCGTGACATTGTGAGCGTCATCAACCGCGCGAAGAACGCCCCGTCGTTCGGCGGCACATACCGGAACTTCGCGCTGGCGCCGACCAGACGCCTCTCGCGTGAGGTGGCCGCCGATCTCGAGATCCGCCGGGCCATGCGCATCGGCGTGGACGGCTTCACCTTCGACGCCTGGGCCGGCGGCCAGGGGGCGCGCGACCTGTTCGACCTGATGTTCCGCATCTGCGAGGAAAAGGATTACCCCTTCGAGCTCACCGTCACCCTGGACACCACCTGCCTGGATGTCAACGACCCCGGTCTCAAACAGTACCAGGGCAATCAGTGGGTGAAGACCCTCAAGTGGCTGGTGGACAAGCACGGCAAGAGCCCCAAGCTCGCGCGGCGGAACGGCAAGCTGCTCGTCCTCGGCTACCAGTCTGTATGGCCCTGGGTGGGCCACCTGTGGGATGTCGTGGGCAAGAGGATCGGTTGGGAAGACAAGGCGAAGATCGAGGCCGAGGTGATGCGGCTGCGGTCCAGTCCCGAAGGCTGGGCGCTCATCGGCGAGGCCTACCGCGAGATCGAGCGCCAGGTGGGCCAGCCCATCTACTGGGAGTTCTGCCTCAGCGCCTTCGAGCACGGCCTCAGCCCCGCCGCGCGCGCGAACTTGAAGCCCTTTGGCCCCGACCCGCGCGTGAGGGCGGTCGAGATCATCGCGAAAGACCTCCCCGCCATCGGGATGTTCCTGTGGGAAGGCCAGGACGTGCCCGGCGTGGCCAAGGCCGCGCTGGCCGCCGGCGCCGAATGGTGCCACCCGATGAAGCTCCAGTACGAGAACTACGGCTGGCTCCAGATCGCCAGCCCCGGCCTCGACTGGGTGCGGGGCGATTGGGCCGCCGCGCGCGAATGGCCCTCCACCCTCATCCAGCTCATCACCTGGAACGATTACCACGAGAATACCAATGTGTCGCCCGGGATCAACACGCGCTATGCCTATTACGACCTCACGGGCTACTTCATCCAGTGGTGGAAGAGCGGTAAGCTGCCCGCACCCGACCACGACCGCGTTTACGTCTTCTCCCACAAGTACACACACGGTTCGAAGATCTTCCCCTTCAAGGAGAAGACGCGGGCCGACAATGTGATCGAAGTGCTCACCCTCCTGCCGAGGCCCGCGAGGATGCGCCTGCCGGGACGCGAGGCGGAGTGGGACGCACCGGCGGGCATGTCGTTCAAGCAGGTGCCGCTCACCGCCGGACCCGTCGTGGCCGAGCTTCTCCGCGAGGGCAAGGCGGAGATTCGCCTCGAGCATCCCGAGCCGGTCAGCGATCGCCCGTTCCGCCAGGACACGGGCAAGACGGCCATCTCGACCGAGGAGGCGCGGCTGTGGCGGGAGGACTTCGGCCCGGACGAACCAATGTACGGCTACAGCGAGTATGGCGATGCGGACGGCGACGGCCTGCCCAACTGGTTCGAGATGCTGTGGTTCGGCAAGTTCGGGGACATGGCCACGGCCGCGGTGTCCGAGCCCGATGCGGACCCCGACGGCGACGGAAAGACGAACCTGGAGGAGTGGCGGGAGCAGACCGACCCCACCCAGCCGCCGGCCGCTCGGCCCGTGCCGTCCGAGCCCAAGCCCTAGAACCTGGCCGCCAGCGCCTTTGCCTTGGCGATGGCCTGGGCCTGCTTCGCCGCGGCGACGTCCGGGCCGCCCATCAGCGTCGGTTCGACCACCACCGACCTGATGTCGGTGAAGCCGATGAAGCCGAGGGCCAGCTCCAGGTACTTCTTCTGGAGGTCGTACGCTTCGCCGGGCGTGCCCTCGGGGTACTCGCCGCCGCGAGCATAGGCCACGAAGGCGGGCTTGCCCGTGACCAGGCCCGTGTAGCCCTTCTCCGGGTCGTACGAGAAGGTGTAGCCCGGCTGGATGAGGATGTCGAGGTACTGCTTCAAGCGATAGGGGATGCCGAAGTTCCACATCGGGACGGCGAGCGCGTACTTGTCGGCGGCCTTGAAGTCTGCGATGATCGCCTCGACGGCCCGCCAGGCCGCCAGTTCCTCGGCCGTGTGCTGCTTGCCGTGCAGGATGGTGTACTTCGCCTGAACCGCCAGGCCGTCGAAAGCGGGCAGATTGGCCTGGAAGAGGTCCAGCGTCCTCAGCTCGTCGCTCGGGTGTGCCGCCCGATATGCCTCGACGAAGGCATCGGCAACCGCGACCGAGTGCGACCGCGCCGCGCGCGGCGATGCTTTGATGTAAAGAAGCTTGGCCATGTTCGACCCCTCCTTTTCGGGATGAAGGCCCGTCCCCGCTCTCTGATTATAGCGCGTCGGGCGCGCGGGGGCGCAAGATTCCTCACGGCGCGGCGTCTTCGGTGACATCGAGCGTCTTCGGCTCCAGCCTGAGCACGAACATGCGGCGGTAGCACGACGGCGCCCACAGCACGCCTCGCTTCGCGTCCCACACGGGCGAGAAGGTGATGCTGCCGATCAGCGACTCTGTATCCTTCGAGCTTCGTTTGGCGAACGACCACTGGCCGTCGGCGCCGCGCTCGGCCTGGAAGCTGGCCTTGGGGATGCCCAGGCGCACCCAGCGGTTCCCTGCGGGATCGTAGGCCACCTGCCTGCCGTTGAGGAACCCGATGCCGAGAAGCACCATGTCGAGCGGTGGCAGGTAACAGGTCTCGCGGGGCCTCACGCGCTCATCGCCTTCCACCATGCCCGCGTTTCTCGGGTTCAGGGCCTCGATGGCGCCGCTCTGAAAGTCGTAGCGGAGGACCTCTCCGCTCATCTTCCCATAGGTTCTCGATGAGTGCAGGTAGAGGATGTTGCGCTTGGGGTCCCAGGTCATGCCGTCTTCATCGCCGTGGACGGCTTTCGGGAGATTCCCCTTCACGGGCAGAGCGGTCCACTTCATCGCCCTGGCATCGAAGACGCCGAAGAAGGGCTGCGTCTGCGTCCCTTCCATGCTGCCGCCTGTCCAGGCCACGACGCCCTTCGGCGTGCCGAGGCACTTGGTGGTGTAGGTCTCGTAGCCGAACGGCTGCTCGCGCGTGAAACGGGTCCAGTCGCGCTTGTCGGGGTCGTAGACGTGGGTGCCAGCCTGGTGGGGCGCGACGATGAGCTTCGTCACGGGGTCGAAAGCGAAGTTCTTGTAGGTGTGGTTCAGGCAGTCGGGGCGGCCGGTGAAGAGGGTGCCCTTGCCGATGCCGCCCGCGATGTAGCCGATGCTCCAGCGGTTGATTGCAACGTGATAGGTGTGGACGGCGTCCGACGGGTCGGCGCAGTGGCCGCCCGACCAGGTGTAGAGCTGCTCCCGGTCGGGGTCGAAGAGCGCCGTGCCCCACGAGGTCTCGCCGCACGTGGCAGGCGGCCTGGGCACCTCGATCCAGTGGTTGGCGGGCATGGCCGCGAGCATGGAGTCCACCTCCTCACGGCTGCCGCGCGGCGCGGCGTCGTACCATTGCGGGTTGTACTCGGGCACGACGCTGCGGTAGAGGCGGACGGGCGCCGGCTCAACCGCGGCCGGCGGGGAGGGCAGGGCCTCGATGCGGACCATCCAGGTGCTGCTCGACATGAAGTCGCGGTAGTAGTTGCCGCCGATGGCGAGGGCCACAAGCGTGTCGTCGGCGAGGGACACAACCGGGTTCAGGTTCATGAAAAGGGGGAAGTCGTCCTTCGTCTTCACCTTCGTCTCATCGCCCGCTTTCACGGCGAGTTGCCAGCCATTGTCGGGATCGAAGAGCCACACGTCGGGCGAGCAGGGCTGGAGGAAGTTCTGGTAGGTGAGCTTGCGGCGGGCCGTGTTGCCGCCGAGGAGCGCCAGCTTCTTCGCCTTGGGCAGCCAGACCATCTGCGCGCCGCAGCGGGCCTCGGGCACCGCCTTCGACCGGAACTGCCGCCACGCCCGCTTGGCGGGATCATACAGCCATGTGTCGGCCAGCACATAGTCCCCGTGGTCCCCGCCGAACAGCACGAACAGCTTCCGCTCGGGGTCATAGCCCACGGTCGGCGCATAGCGCGGCGTCGGCTCTGTCGCCAATGACGCTGCCTTCTCGTCGAGGCGCCAGAAGGCGTCCTCGGCCTTGGCGATCGAATCAGCGGACAGCTTGCCATCGGCTGCGGGTAGCATGGCGTAGTAGGCATTGCGGGCCGCCGCCACGTCGTCCTTCTGACGCTTGGCAGTGGCCTCAATCGCGCTCCGTTCCTTCCCCGTCCCCTCGGTCACCATCGCTGCCCATTCGCTAGTTCTGAGTGATAGAGCCCAATTGCCCACGGAGCCGCGCTCCATGCCGCCGGCGAAGCCGCCGAGGAGGAGGATTTCCTTGTTGAACGGGTCGGGCACGAGGGCGGCGCCGATGAGGCGGGGGTGTCGGGTGCGCAGGAAGCAGGGCGAAAGGTCGGCGAGGGGCGAGTTCTTCGGCTTCATCTCGCCCGCGAACTGCTTCAACTCGGGAGGGAGCTCGACGACGAGTTTCTGAAACGGGTCGGCGATGGTGAGGATGGGAGGGGAGGGGGGTAACTCGCCCTTCCACGCTTCCCAGGCGCCGGTCGCGGGGTCGAAGGCCATGTCCTTCGATGGCGGGTCGTCCTCCCGCTTCGACTTCTTCAGGTCGCCGCCCAGGGCGAGGAGGCGCTTTGCCGCATCGTCCCACACCACCCTGGCGCCGAGGCGGTTGCCAAACGTGTGCTGGTCTACCAGCGTCCACTTGTTGGCGGGCAGTTCCGCTGCGACGGCGCCCCCGCAGGCCATGGCCAGCAGCACGCTCATCAGTGATCGCATCGAAGCCCCTTTCCCGGTTCGGGCGCGAGAGAACCTGCGCAATTCCTGGAGGCTGTCATCGTGGCCTGTCGAACGACCTTTCAGGGGCTTATCGTCTCAAGCCCGCTCGCATCCTTCGCTGAGCGCCAAGCCATTGAAAGGTGCCTCGACAGGCTCGGCATGACAGCGCCGCGAGGCGCATCCTACTTCGGCGACCGCCAAGGGTCAACTGCGGCTTGACACTCAGAGGCATCCGGGCTAGAAGGTGCAGAGCGTTTCTGAGGAGAGGTGCATGACCAGCCGCGAACGCTTCCGCGAGACAATGCGCTACGGGACGCCCGACCGCGTGCCGTACTTCGAGGAGGGGCTGCGCGACGACGTGCTCGAGCGGTGGCACGAGCAGGGCTTGCCACCCGACGCCGACCTCGCCGCGATGTTCCACGTGGATGCCCGCGAGCGAATGCCGGTGAACATCGAGCCCATCCCGCCAATGGAGCGGCCCATCACGACGCGGGCGGATTTGGATGAACTCCGTCGCCGCCTCGACCCCGCCGATCCGCGCCGCCTGCCCGACGACTGGCCTGCGCGCGTCGCCGCCTGGCGCTCGCGGCAGCACGTGCTCGAGCTCCAGCTCCACCGCGGCTTCTTCCTCTCGATGGGCGTCCGCGATGCGCGGACCTTCGACCCCGTAGTCTACCTGCTCCACGACGACCCGCGCCTGGTCCACGACATTCTGAACCTCTACGGCGAGTTCGGCGCGCGCCTCGCCGAGCGAATCCTCACCGAGGTGGGCGCTGACTGCGTCGTCTTCTCGGAGCCAATCGGGGGCAACGACCGCCCGCTTCTTTCGCCCGAGACGTACGGGCGATTCGTGTTGGCCAGCTATCGCCCGATCCTCGACGCGGCGCGGCGGGGCGGCGTCGAAACGCTCGTCTACATGACCTACGCGAATGCACGCCCGCTCCTCCCCGGCGTGGTGCGGGCGGGATTCAACTGCCTGTGGGCCTGCGAGGTGAACGTGGCGGCGATGAATTACCTGGCGATCCGCCGGCGCTTCGGCCGCGACCTGCGTCTGATCGGGGGGATTGACCTCGACACGCTGCTTCAGGACAAAGCGGCCATCCGCGCCGAGATGGAGCGCGTGATTCCCCCCCTCCTCGCCCAGGGCGGCTACGTGCCGCTCGCCGATGGCCGTGTTCGCGCCAACGTCCCCTTCGAGCACTACCGATACTACCGCCAAGTGCTTGAGGAACTCACTTCCAGCCCGGGCTTTTGATCTCCTCAGAACTCGATCTGCCCGACGGTGAAGGTTTCCTTCTTCTCGGTGAGGCGGAGGGTCAGGCTCTTGCGCTGCTCGTTCGGGCGACCGTAGTTGGTGAACACGTCCACTTGCAGTGTGACGGCGCCGATGAGCTGGGCCGCGCTGGAGCCGTAGTAGTTGGCCTGGATGGTGTACATTCCCGGCATGGCCTTCTTGAGCAGGTACTCCTCGGGGCCATAACCCTGGGTGAAGTCGCGGCTCACGTTGCCGCCAATCGTGGTGCGCTGGTGGCCGTAGAAGGCGCGCTCGCCCGAGGGCTCGACCACGTGGAGGTCCATGTCCGTGTTGTCCGCGTCCCAGGTGAGGATGATCCGCACATCCACATCCAGCAGCTTCACGAGGCGGGGGTCCACGTTGGGCTTCTCGATGCCCGCGGCCTTGGCCTTGGGCAGCAGGGCGTTGAGTTCCATGAGGGCGATGAGCTCGATCTGCTCGAAGCGGTCCCAGGTGTTGAGCACCACGTGATAGAGGAGCTCGATGGCGCGAGAGTAGAGGGCTGCAATCTCGGCCTTGTCCCGCTCGGCCTGGTCCACCGAGCGCTTCTTGTAGGGGATCTTGCTCAAGGCGTCGGCTCGGCGGGCGAGGACGAGGGCGAGGTCGCGCCACGACTGCGGCTCCTCGGGGCGCATGCGAAGCGCTTCCTCGAAGAGCATCGAGGCCAGCTCGAGGTTCCGCAGGCCGTCGAGCTGGGCCAGGCGATGGGCCAGCACGCGAACGAGGGCGGCGTTCTCCAGTTCCAGCTCGGCCACGTTGGATAGGACCTGGAGAGCCGTGGCCTCCTGCTTGGCGGCGAGGAAGTGGTTGGCGCAGTCCAGGAAGAAGGCGGGCGAGGTGCCATACTCGTCGCGCTGCTTGAGGTACGCCGCGAACGCCTCGTCGGGCTTCGCCCTGCGAATGGCCTCGATGTAGGGGGTCTTGGGGTCCCAGGCCTTGATGGCGATGGCGGGGGCGGTCGAGCGCTCGTCGGCGGCGCCGTTCCTCTTCGCCTCCAGCCGTGAGAGGAGTTCCCCGCCGCGCGCCGCGCCTTGCACCGGGGCATCGTCTGCGTCGGCCATAGGTCGGCCCGTGGTCGCCGGCGCGGCGGGGCGGGCTCCGTGCGGGTCGCGGGCGGCGGGGGCTGGCGCCCCTTCGGCCGGAGGCGCTCCCGCCCCGCCCCGGGCAGGCGCCTCGTCCTTCGTCTCCTGCTCTTTGTAGCGGAAGTTCGCGGGGTACCGGAACTCGGTCTCCCACCACTTCACCCGCTCGTTCCAGAGGGCCACAATGGCCGCGAGTTTCTGCTCCTTGCTCTTCTCGTCGGCGAGGCGCTGCTTCTCGACGATCTCGATGTACTGCTCACGCACCTTGGGCAACGACTTCGGCGGCAGGATGCGGTGCTGGACGTACTGCTCGAGGCTGTCGAGCACGATGAGCGAGGTGTAGGGGGTGACGATCTCGTACTGCTTGCCGACGGCCACGATCTCGCTCTCGTTCCTCTTGAGGAAGACCTCGAGGTCGGCGACCTTCTTCTGCGCCCACAGGCGGCGGAGCAGATTGCCCTCGACGGCCTGGGAGCGAAGCACAGTATGGACGCTCCGGGCAGACGGCTTGCCGCCGGCGCCGTAGGCGAGGGTGACTTTGCCTGTCTCGCCCTTGAGCTTGCCGGCGAGGGTGAAGCGGCCGTGGACGGGCTGCGTGAGGCGGGGGAACGTCTCCTCCACGCTCGCGCCATCGGTCGTGGCGCTCAGGAAGGCGAAGGCCGCGTTGCCGATGTTGGGCACGATGGCCTTGTTGTCGAGCTTTGCCAGGTTGAAATACTCGCCGCCCGTGGCGAGGGCCAGGTAGCGCAGGAAGGCGTGGTTCGCCGTGGCCTGCCCGTTGAAGATGTAGAGCGGGCACTGGATGCCGGTCGGCTCCTCCTTGCCGAAATTCGAGATGCCGTCGGTGAAGAGCAGGCACAGGTCGGGCTGGTCGCCCGGGGGCAATGCGATGCTGCCGATCTGGGTGCCGCCGTCGTAGACGACCGACTTCAACTCGGCGAGCAGGGCATCCACGCCGCCCAGGCGCTTCGGCGGCTCGGCCTCGTGGCGGAAAACGATGAGGTCTATGGCGGGCGTCTTCGGCAGCGAGCCGAGATAGGCGATGAGGATCTCGAACTCGCGCGCGTGGTCGGCCTTGGCGCGCGAGGCCGAGGCGTCCCAGAGGACGGCCACTCGGCCTGGTGCTGGCCTCAGCGTGTCGCCCGGGGCCTGGACGGCTGGGAACTCGTTGATGCAGAAGTAGACCTGGCCATCGGGCGCCTTCTCCACCAGCACCGCCTGCTTTGCCACGTCGGGCAGGGCGACGACGAGGTCGCTGTCGAGCGCCACGTCCTTGCCCTTGCTCTCGGCGAGGTAGGTGTCCTGGAACTTCGAGAACTGGAGCCCGGACGGGCCGCCCGTGGCCTTGGGCTCGGCCGCGCCCTTCACCACCTCGATGCGGAGGGCGAACTCGTCGAGCTTCTCCTTGAACGCCAGCGGCAGATGGTAGGCGGCGCTGCCTGCTTTGTCCACCAGCTCGGCCACGTAGTCCACGCGAACCGTGCGCGTGCCTTTGGCGGGGATGGGGAAGACGCGGGTCTTGAAGTTGTTGCCCTTCGTCCACTCCACCAGGCCGGGATCAATGCCCTGGCGGACGATTTTCTCGTAGACCGTGCGCCCCTTCTCCTTCTCCACCACCACGCCGTCCACCATCGAACCCGCGATGTCGAGGGCATAGCCGCTCACGGTGGAGCCTTCGGGCAAGGGGAAATACAGGTCGCCCTCCAGCACCCGCTCGTGGGGGTTGAGGAAGGTCATCGTCATCTTCGTCTCGGCGAGGTAGCCGAAGATGCGACTCTCGACCGTAAGTTTCGTGATACGAAGCGCTTCGGGCTTCGGGGCATCGGGCCGCACGCGCACCACCAGCGCGGGCGCCAGGCTTTCCCCCGCCGCTGCCGCTGAGCCGACCAGGGCGGCTGCCAGCACGATCAGTAGCCTCTTCATCGCAGGTCTCCAGTGCAGGTAGCGAATCGCGCCATCGGAGCGCATCATATCCCGCTACTTAGACGCGCGGCGGCCTCTCCGGTTCCTCCGAAGACTCAGGCATCTGGCACGGCACCCGCCCATTGGGCGCAGCAGCCTTCTGGAGTGCGGCGGGGGGCGCCGCCTTGGGATGGCTTCCGTGGACCCTTGCCTCCTGCGGTGCCTGGCAGCGCGCCCCCCTGCGCGCCTGGCGTCATTTCATCACGTGGCGGTCAAGCACGCGCTGCGGGTTGGCGTAGAGGACTTTGCGCTTGACGCTATCAGGCACGCGGGCGTAGAGGACGGGGCCGAGGCCGAAGGCCATGTCGAGATCCAGGAAATCGGACCCGTAGATGATCTTGTCCGTGTCGAGAACCTGGCACATCTTCTCGAATTGGCCCTTGTGAAGGACGGCGCACGTGTTCTGGTAGACGTTGGGCAAGCGGTTGACGGCCTCGGCGAAGTCGGTGGAGGCGTGGCCGATGATGAAGCAGGCGCGAGGAAAGTCCGTTGCCCACTGCCGGAGCCTGGCCGGGTCGTCCCACGAGTGGTTGAGAATGGGGCAGCCGTGCGCATCGGCCCAGGCCAGGACGGGCGTGAGGTCCACATTCAGGCTCGTCTTGCCCTGGTAGTGGGGGATGAGCTTGATGCCGCGCAGGCCGGCGGCCCAGCAGCGGTCGAGTTCGCCGAGCCAGAGCGCAGGGTAGTTGACGTTGAGCGTGGTGAAGCCCACGAAGCGGGTCGGGTGCTGCCTGACGAGGCGGATGATCGCGTCGTTGCCGAGGGTGTAGTCGGACCCCACCCCCGTGAAGGAGAACGTGAAGGCTTGCACGATGCCGTAGCGGTCCATCTCGCGGACGACCGCCGCGTCGGTGCTGTAGGGGATGTGGTAGTAGCTGAAGCCCGGCTCGAAGTGGGTGTGGGTGTCAATGATCGCCTCGCCCACGGGCAGAGCGCCCCGGCGAGCTCTGTCCAATAGCGGTTCGGTCATAGCTTCCCTCTGGCTGCCGCCTCAGATGATGGGGCTCGAATGGACAAGCTGGACATGGTGGACACGTCGCAAGTCGTCCCCAGTGCGTCGTCCACGTCGTCCATTGTGTCCATTCCTGTCCATTCTCTCCTTCCTACTCACTCACTCCTGCGAGAAGCGCCTGGAGATTGCCCGAGGCAATGGCCGCTTTGGCCTCGTCGGGGATCTCGGCGAAGCGGAGCATGGCGACGGGAATCGCCGGGTCGAAGGCCGGGAGGTTGGTGCCGAATACGAGCCGCCCCGCGCCGAACTCGGCGACGATGTGGTCGAGGTTCCTGTAGAGCCAGATGGCGGAGGTGCAGACCCGCAGGTTTGGGCACAAGGCCAACGCGCGGAACAGCATGCGGTTCGAACGGATGCGGTACTCTGTTGTGATGACGGGCAGATCGCAGAACGCCCGGCACACGGCGATCAGGGCCAACCAATCGGTCTGGAACTGGCCGTAGCTCGTGGTCGTCGAGAAATCTACGAGGAGGGGCATGCGATGCTCCTGCATCGCCTCGCAGAAGTCGCCAATGGCCTCGACGCTGAAGGGGACGAAGAACTCGCCTGGGTAGAAGCGCAGGATGCGGACGCCGGACGTGAGGGCGGCGCCGAGGAAGCGCGGGGCGTCGGACCTGTGGCCGACCGAGGGGACGAAGCTCCATGCAGGGACAAGCCGCTCGCCCACAAAGCCCAGGGTGGCGGGATTCCCGATCTCGGGGTGCGCCTGCCGGGCCGCGTAGTGGCTCACCACGGCCCGGGCGATGCCATAGTGGTCCATCTCCGCGAGCAGCGCCTCGGGCGTGTCGTACCACTCGGCGGCCGGCTGGACGGGCTTGCCCACGTGGGCGTTGAGGTCGAAAAGCTCAAGCATAGACCGAAAACACCTTGTTGATGGCGTTGGCCACCTGGCGGCAGTCGCGGGCGGTCCACCACTGGTTGATGCCCACGCAGACAGCGCGATTGGTGAGCGAGAGGGTGCGTGGGCACATGCCCTCGGCGTAGTGGGCCGGGGCGTCGCCGAGGTAGTAGGGGCAGGTGTAGGGGCAGCCCTCTTTCGTGGCCGACTTGCGTTCGAGAATCTGCTCCCAGTACTGGTAGTAGTGCCAGTCGCGCCCGCCGCGTGTGCCGCGCGCCCAGGCGCCCACGCCCTCGGCGCGGAGGGCGTCCGAGAGCTTGTCGGCCAGGGCCTCGTCCTCGGCGATGAAGAACAGGTTGTTGCCGATGTCGCCGTGGAGGTCGTTGCTGCGGCGCGGGACGACCCGCTTGAACGCCTTGACGCCGGCCAGCACGCGGCGCGCGTTGGCGTTGAACCGCCGCGCCTGGGCCTTGGCCTTGCGGAGCTGCACGAGGATGACGGCGCCCTCGAGTTCGCTCATGCGGTAGTTTTCGCCGCAGAACAGCTCGCCGGGCCGCCGCTCGCGCGCGTAGCGGTCGGGCCGCCAGCAGCCCGAGCTGTCGTGGAAGCCGGTCGCGCGGGTGTGCAGCCATTCGTCGTTGGTGAGCACCAGGCCGCCCTCGCCGCCGCCCGTGATCTTGAACGAGCTGACGCTGAAGCAGCCCACGTCGCCCAGCGTGCCCAGGAACCTGCCCTTGTACGTGCCGCCGCAGGCCTGCGCCGTGTCCTCGATGACGAGCAGCTTGTGCTTGCGCGCCACGGCCCGCAGCGCGTCCATGTCGCACGCCAGGCCGCTCATGTGCACGGGCACGATGGCCTTGGTGTGCGGCGTGATCTTGCGCTCCACATCGCGCGGGTCGAGGGTCAGCGACTCGTCCACCTCGGCGATGACCGGGATGGCCTTGGCCGTGACCACCTGCGACGCGGTGGCGTAGAAGGTGTAGCCCGGCACGATCACCTCGTCGCCCGGCCCGATGCCGCACGCCACATAAGCCGCAGTGAGGGCCGATGTGCCCGAGTGCACCGCCAGAGCGTGCTTCACCCCGAAGAGCTTGCGCGCGTAGGCCTCCAACTCGTCCACCTTCGTGGGCTTCTTCGGGCCGTAGTAGCGCGCGAGCCAGGCCGAAGGGACCTCCTCCCGCTCCAGAATGCGTCGGACCTTGCCGCGCGTGGCGGGGCTGTAGCCCCACACTTCGCACAGCGCGAGCAATTCCTCGACGCCGATCTTGGGCTTGCCCTTGCCCTCGAAGGCCGTGACGGCCTTGTCGCCACCGTTCAGCGCCAGGTCGGTCTCACTCCATCGCTTCATGATGAGTCTCCTGTGGACCCGATGTTATACACCTTCCCGCCGCCGACGCAAGCGTGCTTGACCCTCGTATGCGTTTCTGGTTCAGTGGGACATCGCCTCAGCGGTCCCGACAGTTCCAGGGGATGGCCGATGAACAACCGCGAGCGCTTCCTGCGGCTGATGCGCTACGAACCCGTGGACCACCCGCCTCTCTCGGTGGGCGGCCCGTGGGCAGAGACGCGGGCACGCTGGGAAACCGAAGGCCTGCCGAGCGGCGTGGACCTGTACGACTACTTCGGCCTCGAGCCGCTCCGCATCGCCAACGTCAGCCCCGAAACCCGCCTCTTCCCGCCGTTCGAGCCTCGCGAACTCGAGCGCACCGCCGACTACGTCGTCAAGATCAACTCACGCGGCGTCAAGGTCCAGATGTCTTGCGCGATGGAACACAGCGGGCCCGAGCACTACCTGGAGTACCCGATCAAGGGCCGAGCCGACCAGACATGGCTGGCGGCACGCCTCGACCCCGCCGCGCCAGGCCGCGACGCCAATGGTTGGCGACAGCGCCTGCGGAAGGCCCGAGCTTCGGACGCCCTCACGCTCGTGGACTTCGGGTCCTTCTACGGCGACCTGCACGAGCACATGGGCACCGAGGCGATGAGCCTGGCCCTTTACGACCAGCCCGAGTTTGTCCACTGGTACAACGACCGCATCGCCGCGCTGTGCGAGAGCGCTATCCGCAAGGCCGTGGGCACGGGCCGGGTGGACCTGATGGGCGGACACGAGGACATGTGCTTCAAGAACGGCCCGCTCGTTTCGCCCGCCATGTTCCGCGAATTCCTCACCCCGTACTATCGCCGCACGGTCGGCCTCGCACGCTCGATGGGCCAATGGCTCTTCTGGATGGACTGCGATGGCGACATCCGCCCCCTCATCCCGCTGTGGCTGGAAGTCGGCGTGAACCTGTTCGCCCCGTGCGAGGTCGCAGCGGGGGTGGACGTGCGGGCGCTTCGCGCCGAGTTCGGCCGCGAGGTGCGCCTGCTCGGCGGCATTGACAAACGCGCCCTGGCCGCCGGCCCAGCCGCCATCGAGACCGAGGTCGTGCCCAAGCTCGCCCTCGCCCGCGACGGCGGCTACCTGCCCGACATTGACCACGGCATCCCGCCCGACGTGCCCTTCGCCCACTATCGCTACTACATCGAGCTGCTCAAGGCGGAGTACGGCGTCCGATAGAGGCCCCGCCGGGAGGGGGCTAGCCTGCCCTTCCTATCTCGGGGTGGAGAGTTCCCCGATAAAGTTGCGGAATTCCGGCCGCTCGGCCCACGCCCTGTAGCGCGGGTCGGCCGACCATTGTCGGTAGTTGTCCTCCACCGTGTTCGTGAGCCGACGGTCGAGGAGGGGTCTGCCGGCCTCGGCGATGCGGATGTGGCCGCCGACCTGCCCCGACGTGTCAAAGACCACCTCATACGTCGTCTTGCCCGCGACCACGATCCTGGCTCCCAGCCTGCCTTCGACCTCGATGCGTTCGACCACAGGCATCGCCTCGGTCTGCTGGTCGGCGGCGAAGAGAACGACCAGGAAGCGCGTCGAGGCAGGACGCTCCCGGGGCGAGAGCTCGATCCTCCAGCCCTCGACGCCAATCGAGTTCTCCCTGTTGTGCTCGTTGCGGGCGCCTTGGTGCTTCGCATAGGTGTCCTGGGTCGGGCCGTAGTTGATCCCGTCAACCTCGAAGTCGTGCCACGGCCCTCCGATGGTGCGGATGACCCGTGCCTCTTCGCTCGGCTCCAGGATGCGCGCGAAGAGTCGTCCCCTCATTCCTGGCCACTGGTCGTCAATCTTGAATGTGTCGCCGCCCGTGTGGAGGAAACGGCCGCCGGGTCGGGGGTTGGGCAGCTTCGCCTTTCCATCGGCGCTCAGTGCGAACTGCTTGTCGGGCGGCAGCGACTCATCGGCCTCCCTCCTCCCGTTCCACCCCGGCTCATAGAGGGAGTGGAGCATCCAGACCGTCTCCAGGCCCGCTTCCGCCGCGATCACTCGGTCGAAGACCACGAAGATGTCGGGCCGCAGGTAGAGGAACTGGCGGGTGATGGACTTCACGCGCGTGGGCGGGTAGGAGTGCGTGGCATCCCCTGCCGCATAGTCGAAGAGCGGGGAGGTCTCGTAGGCGACGATCTGCCCCTCGCGGAAGGGCCGGTCGGCTGGCTTCGGCTCGGGCAGGCCCCAAAGCGGCCACCACGCCTTCGCCTGAACAGGGGACTGGCCGCCCCTGCGGACCACGTTCCCCGTCGGCCTGCCCTGCCAGTCCACGTGGGTGATCGGCTCGCTGCCCACGGTGATGGAGTTGTGGGCAATGGTCTGGCGGGCGTACTCCGTGATGTGGGGCAGGCTGTCGCTGTGGACCTGGGAGCCGGCGAAGCCGAGTGCCGCGTTGTTGAGGGAGTGGACGGCCCCCGTGTCGGCGGCCAGCATCCCCCGCTTCTCGATGATGAAGTGCAGGTTGTCCGCGTTGTTGCGCCCCCACCAGCCGTCAATCTCGCCGTAGCGGCCGCAGCGGAAGAGCGCATACGTGGCGTCGCGCGTCCAGTCCGAGCGCATCACGACGTGGCCGTTCTCCGGGAAGAGCCGCGCGGGGGGCAGGTGGGCCGGTTCGACCCTCGGGAGTTCGGGGTCATACCAGAGCAGCTTGCCCCAGACGCCGCCTTGGCCGAGCGCGCTCTTGCCCCAGCCCATCGAGATCTTCGAGATCACCTCGTCAACCCACCACTGGCCCAGGCCGTCGTGGAACCGAGTCGCCGCCAGGACCGCCAGGCTGTCGCCCTCGAAGCATGCCGGCGTCACGGACATCCAGTGGCCGCACATCGCGTTCACGCCGATGTGGACCACCATGGGGCTCGGCGCCCACGGGCGATAGTGGAAGAGGTACCACTCGGGCGTGTGGGCCGCAAAGTCGCACTTCGAGACCCAATCCTGCCCCGTCGCGTTCGACCACGCGACAGCCATCGTGAACCACTCGCTGTAGAAGTGCTCGCCATAGTAGCCGTGGCTCATCGAGCTGCCGCCGCGGCCCTGGGACCACAGGTTGTTGTACTCGATGCCGCGAACCAGGTCGCTCGGATAGCGCTGCCTGAGGTCCTGGTCGAGGAACTCGTCGTGGCCGTGGCCCCAGGCGGCCAGGTCGAGGACGACGTGGGGCCGCCACCGCTCCTTCCGCACGATCGCGACGATCCGGTCCGCCTCGGCCCTCTGTTCCTCGGGGGAGAGGCCGGCCATGACGAGATCCGCCGCGAGCGGATAGGTCTGAACCCACGACGGCTCGAGCTTCGCCCGCGCCTTCTCCAAGTACTGCCGGTCCTCCGTCAGGTGGTAGAGAACGCCCAGAAGGATCGCAGAAGCTTTGCCTTGGCTGGCGAGTTGCTTCGCCCATACGAGTTCGCGGGCGAGCCGGGGCTGCGTGAGCCGCTCGCGCAGGCGCGGCAGGTCCGCCTTGGTGAAGAGCAGCCGCGGATGTTCCTTCCGCGCCAGCGGGCAATCGGCAGGCACCTCCACGCCGCCGATGACCACCCGCTCCGCCGAGAAGGCCGGGGAGGAAGACGGGGGCGAGAGAATGAGGAGAAGGGACAGAGTCAGAACCGGTCCCACGGCCTTGGCGAGCGCGCGGATGAACCTCACCCGTCTTGCCATGCTGGCCTCCTCTCCGAGAGCCCCGCTTGCCCCAAGGATGCCCTGCGAAGACTCCTACCACGTTCCATCGCTAGGGTCAAACTGGGGCACATCTGGAGACGCCAGAGAGCGTGTGGACGCGGTGCGGGCGACCTCTGGGACGCGCCTGGGCAGGGGGGCGTAGCCGTTCGGGCGGCCCACGCGGCCATGCGGCACAGCACGACCGAGCGGGCAAAGAGATCGGAGAGGCGAGAGATGTGGCTTGCCGCAGAAAACCGAAAGCCCGCGGATTCGCGGGTCTTTCGGCCTTCCGGGCTGGTGGAGATAACGGGGCTCGAACCCGTAACCTCCGGCTTGCAAAGCCGGCGCTCTCCCAATTGAGCTATATCCCCTTTTCTGCTTCAATTGTAGCGTGCACGTTCCGCAGAGTCAACCTTCGGCCGCACAGGAGAGCCGACGTGCAGATTCGAGCGTTCACTCTCGTCGCCTTCGCAGCCGCCATGTCGCACGCCGCCGACGTGACCATCCGCAGGTCCGACCCCACCCACACCGAGTTGGCCGACAAAGAGGCTCCCGCCTACATGGTGAAGGCCGATACCTACGCCGCCGAGGTCTTCGCAGACGGGCGCGTGCGATTGCGGGCGGGCAAGACCGTGCTCATCAGCAACCTGGTCCTCGAACTTGGCCGCAAGGTGAAGTCCCTGCGCGACATCGTCCTCGACGCGCAGGAGCGCCGCATCACCCTCCGCGAGGGCGAGCCGGCCGAGAGTCCGCAGTCCGCTATCCGCCATCCGCAATCGGACCTGCCCGATCTGCCCGGCTTCACGCTGCATTTCCTGCCCGACAAGGTCGAGATCATCCCTGCGTCGCTCCGCGCGCCGAAGGGCAAGGGCAAGGCCGACGCGCCGACGTTCGACATCTCGGGCGTCTTCGGCGACGAGGCGCTGGCGGTGAGGAACCTCCGCAGCGGCGACGAGGATGCCCTCCCGGCCAACTACATCTGCTCCCGCCACATCTTCTCTTTCTACCAGATGTACGGCCGCTACTGGCCAGAGATCGAGGTCGCCTATGCCGACGGCACGCGGCTGGAACTTCGCGGCATCACGGGCGTGGCGCACTACGCCATCGGCAAGCGCGACCCCTACACCAACGAGGCCCTCAACTCGAAGCGCGGCTACTTCGCCCTCCGCGAGGCCAAGGGGGAGAACGTCATCACGCTCGCCATCGCCCCCGGCAAGGGCGCCATCGAGCCGGCGCCCTACTTCACCCTCCGCCCCGACAAGCCCCGCAGCCTCTTCTACGAGGATGAGCGGGTGCTCTACCACCTCGACTTCGCCAAGGACTACCTCGTCCCCGGCAAGTGGCTCCTCCGCTGGCGCACCGAGGACCACCTCCAGCGGGAGGTCGCCGAAGGGGAGCAACCATTGACCCTCGAGGCGGGCGCGCCGTCCGAAGTCGTGGTTGACCTGACGCCGAACGAGATGGGCTACTTCCGCGCGCGTCTCACCCTCGCGCGGGCGGAAGGGACCGCCGCGCTTTCGCGCGAAAGCGCGACAATCCGAAGCGCCCAGCGAATCTGGGATGTCTCCTTCTCGCGCATCCGCCCCGAGAACCCCAGTCTCCGAGCGCTGGATGGCAAGGGCGGGGTGGACAGCGAGATGCTGTGGGCGAATATCCTGGGGATGCGCGGCATCCGCCTCAACCCTTCCTTCGCCAACACTTGGCGCGAGCACCACAAGGCCGACGGCTCGATTGACTGGGAGGCCTGGGCGAAGAGGTTTGCCTCGTACCTGGAGCCGGCAAGGCAAGGCACACTCAAAGGCCTCTTCTCGTTCACGGGCCTGGACTGGTCGGGCGACCTCGACAAGTGGTTCGCGGAGAAACACCCCGATGCGGAGCAACGCAAGAAGGCCATCGTCGAGGCCAAGGCCCGCTACCTCACCGAGTATGCCCGCGAGGCCGCCAAGTTCGGCGTCGCCATCTGGGAGCCGATCAACGAGCCTGACCTCTCCATGCCGCCCGAGAAGTACATCGAGGACATCCTCAAGTTCCAATACCCCGCCGTGAAGGCGGGCAATCCCCAAGCCAACTTCCTCGGCGGGTCCCTGTGCGGACTTGACAAGTATCGCTGGCTCCGCCGCCTCTACGAGCTGGGTGGCGACAAGTTCTTCGATGGCGTGTCGTTCCATCCCTACACCGGCAACGGCTTCCAGGAGGTCTATCGCTCCGAGCTGGACGAATGGTGGCAGGTGCTCCGCGACCACAAGGACACCTCGCACGGCATCTGGATGACCGAGAGCGCGTGGCACCGCGGCTGGATGTTCAACGACTACGTCTACGACCGCTTCAACGCCTTCCGCCAGAGCCAGGCCCGCCACGCCGCCCTGATGCACCTCAATGCCGAGGCGATGGCCATCCCACGCGACCGCATCTACGACTTCTACCTCGTCGAGCATGGCTACAACGAGTTCTTCCTCGTCACCTACAACTACCCCACTCCCGCCGCCATCGCCATCCAGGTGATGAACGAGTGCCTGCGCGACGCGAAGTTCGAGCGGGAGATTCCGCTGCCCACGTTCGGCCACTACTTCCAGCTCTACCGCGACGCTTCGCGGACCGTTGCCGTGGCTTTCACGAGCGACGAGCCGGCAGAGCTGGACCTTGCTACCGACGCCCCCGAAGTGGTAGCCACGGACCTGATGGGCAACCGCCGCACCATCAAACCCGAGGCAGGCAAGCTCCGCCTCACCATCTCGGGCGACCCGACCTACCTCGCCGTGGGGGCGAAGAACAGGATTGAGCCGCTCTACGACGGCCTCCGCGTCCGAATCAACATGGCGATACCCACGCTCGGCGCGACCGCCTCGGCCTCCTCCGTCGCCAAGCCCAAGAAGGGCGAGCCGCTGCCGCCCTCAACCGCCATCGTGGGCGACCCCACCTGCTGGTCATCGGCAGGAGCGCTCACGGGTGCCCGCCGCGGCTGGGATGAGGACGAGTCCGGCAAGGACCAGTGGCCCGACTGGTTCGAGGTCAAGCTCCCCAAGCCCGTCCCCGTCGCCCGCGTCCGCGTGTGGCATGACTACGGCGCCTGGGAGCGTGTGCTGCGCGACTGGGACGTCCAGGCGTTCGTGGACGGCCAATGGAAGACCGTGGATTCGGTTCGCGGCAACCGCCACCGCTTCGTCACCGAGCACCGCTTCGAGCCTGTGACGACTGACCGTGTGCGGGTGCTGGTGCACATGGTCAATTCCTGCCTCTTTGAGAGCATCGAGTGGATCCCCAAGCTCTCCACGCTTCGGGCCGTGGAGGTCTATGGCTTGGACGGCGGCCCGGCCAAGGCATTCTTCGTCCACGAACTGCCGAAGAAGCGTATCGTCGCTCCGGGCGGCGAGGCCGAACTCCGCTTTCGCGTGCGCAACATCACGAGCTCCGCCATCCAGGGCGAAGTGGGCTTGAGCCTGCCCGAGGGCGTGACCGCGGAGCCGAGAACCAGGCCGGTGGCCATCGAGCCCAGGGGCGAGGCCGAGTGCGTGTTCAAGGTGAAGCTGGGCGGGCAGGCGGCGGAGGGCCTTTACACTGTGCTGGCTTACCTCACCGATGAGGGAAAGGCCGTCGCCAGCGCCGATTTCGCGGCTCGCGTGTTGTGTTGCAAGCGAGAGAAGAGATAGGACGGATAGGACCGATGGGACAGCCAGGGCAGGAACGGACCTGCCTTATCTGTCCCATGGGTCCCATTAGTCCTATCCGTCCTGTCTGTCTTACCAGCAAGGAGCGTGACGACCATGCGGCGAGGCATCGTGGCGTTCTCAATCGTGCTGGCCTTCGAGGCAATGGCCGCCCAACGGCCCATTCAGGTGCTGGCGACCACGGGCGACTGGAAGAACCAGCCCTGGTATCAGAACCTCTGGATGCGCGACAAGGAGGGCAAGCCGCAGATCTACCGCGGCCGGTACATCGAGCAGAAGGTGGAGGCCATCGCCCCAGGCCGCTTCGCGTTCACCCATATCCCCAACTACATCGCCCAGCAGTATCTCGATGCCGATTATCTGAGCCAATTCGACGTTCTGCTCATCGGCGACCTCATGGTCCACCTCTCCGACCAGTTTCAGACCGCGGTGCGCGATTTCGTGAGGAACGGCGGCGGCTTGATCTACTGCGCCAACCACAAGTGGGGCATCGGGATGAAGGTGAAGGGCCAGCCCTTCGAAGAGGCCCTGCCCACGGCGTGGCCTGAGGCCAACGAGTGGGGCGAGTTCGAGAACTGGGTGGATGTCGAGAGCTTCATGCCGGACCTCCTCAGCCGCCGCCATCCGATTGTGAGGGGGCTGGACTGGGCGGCCGCTCCGCCCCTGGGCCGCGCCGTGAACATGCCGGCCAAGAAGGGCGCCACCGTGCTCCTCGCCACGCCCCGCATCGCAGTCCTGCCCTGGCAGGTCATCGGCCCCTGGCCGAATCCAGGCGGCACGGGCGGCTGGGACGTTGCCTACGAGCCTGAGAGGAAGATTGACCTGTCGGCCAGCTATACGGTCGAGGGGCAGAGGGAGCCTCTCAGGTGGCAGCGCGCCAGGGCCCGGGGCACGGGCGTCCTCGACCTCAACAAGCTGCTCACGCCGAACGACAATGTGCTGGCCTATGCGGTGCTCTATGTCAAGAGTCCCGACGCCCGCAAGGTGCTCTGCGCCGGCTTCGCCGACGACGGGATAAAGGTCTGGGTCAACGGGAAACAACTGCCCGGCGATCCCAAGAAGGCGGGCGCGTGGCCCGGCAAGGCCGAGGCCGAGCTGGCGCGCGGCTGGAACGAGGTGCTGATCAAGTGCGTCGAGAAGACCGGCTGGTGGGGTTTCAAACTCGAACTCCTCACGCCCGACGGCAAGCCGATGCCCGACCTGGCCTTCTCCTACAAGCCCGCGGCCATGCGGGCGCGCGAGCAGGAATACGTCGAGCAGGCCCCCGTGCTCACGGCCTGGGACTTCGGGCGGGGCCGTGCCGTCTTCTCCGCCTCCATCTTCGCCAACGACGAGCAGTCGGAGAAGTTCGCCCAGGGTTGGCAGGATTTCGGCAAGTACTACGCCCAGCTCTTCGAGTGGGTCGGAGCCAACTCGAAGAACCAGAGGGCGACACTCAGGGATGCCCAGGCCGAGGTGAGGGCCAGCGTGGACTTCACGAGACCGCTCAACGCCATTGCCCCCGGCATCTTCAGCATCCACGGCAATGAAGGGATCAGGGACGTCGCCCTAGAGAACTACATGGCCCTGAACCCCAAGGGCGCCATCTCGCGCGGCTATCCCGATGCCACGGCCATCGAGGGCGTACCCGCGGGCGACAAGGGCGACAAGTGGGAGCCGCAGAACGACAACGACGACCCGAACGTCACTGACTGGTCGCGGATCAACAAGAAGGGCATTGACGCCTACATCGCCGAGTGCCAAGCCTACGGCACTGAGCCGATCCTGTGCTGCCACGGCATCCAGTACGGCTCGCCCAAGTGGATGTGGAAGGAGGGGCACTGGCTCGGCGAGGCGACAGAGCGCGACGCCGCCGAAATCGCGGAGATGGTCGGCGCCTTCCTGGAGCACGCCAACCGCGGCCGCAAAGGCAGCCCGAATTACGAGCTGAACGTGAAGTACGTGGACCTTGGGAACGAGCCCGAGCTCGACCACAAGAGCCTGCCCGGCTGGGTGCGAATCGTGAAAGCCGTCGGCCAGCGGGTCCACCGCGACCACCCGGGCGTCCTCGTCGGCTCCTACGCCCCCTACCAGATGCGCTACATTCGCCAACTGCTCGACGAGGCGGGCGGTGAGATTGACTGGCTCTCCTTCCATCCCTACGGCTGGACGGCGAGCGAGTTCTACCGCTTCACCGATGGGATTCAGGCCTACGCCCGCTCGAAGGGGCTGAGCAACCTGAAGCTGATGATCACCGAGTGGGACTTCTGGATCCAGGGCCGCGAGAAGTTCGACTACATGATGACCCGCTGGTTCGCGTCGGTGCCGCGCGAGGACCTGTTGGGCACCATTCACTACCGCCTGTGGCAGTACGTCGAGCCGATCTACATGTTCGGCGTGCTATGGGCCGGCTGGGGGCCGAAGGACGTGGTGGGCCCGAGGGGCACGCCGATCCACGACGCCTACGATGCCTTCTGGATCTGGCGCGACTTCCGCGGCCGTCGCGTCGCGACGACGAAGGCGCTCGCCTCCGCCGACACGAGCCCCCGCCTCCTCGACCACCTGCACCTCGATGCCAGCGAGAACGGCGGCAAGCTCAACGCTCTGCTCTACTACGGCTGGGCCTACGACGGCACAGGCTACAAGGACTATGCCAAGGGAATCGCTTACCCGAGGGTGAAGGTGAGCCTCAAGCTCGCACTGCCGCCCGCGACGGCGGCGCGAAACCTCACTATCTCGAGAGCCACGGGCGAGGGCTTCGAGGTCCTCGCCAAGGGGGTAGCGATTCCGGCAGGAGCGAAGGAGCACGTGCAGGCGATCGAGGCCGAGCCGCTGACGGCCTACTCGATCACGGTGGAGTGAGCCGCCACAGCCGCGTGCGATAGGCGGGCATGGCCACGCGAATCGTCTCGCTCGGCTCGGGCGAGCGCTCGCAGGTCCACAAATCGGTCGCGATGGCGGGCCGGGGCAGGCGAATGACCTTGTCGCCCGCCGACGCGGTGTGGAGGCAGACGAGTGAGCGATTGGCGTAGATCACGTCGTCGCTCTCGCACCACACGTGAGCGCCGGCGAAGCGGGCCAGGTTGCGGAGGAGCTTCGGGCCGAAGTTGAGCATCGCCAGGTACACGCTCCGCCAGCCGTCGTGGTGGCGGAGGGCGAAGGCGGGCTCGCCGCCGTCGCGCAGGCGCCCGAAGACGCAGGCCTCCGGGTCGTCGGCGAAGAAAACGGGGCCTACCGAGCCTTCGGTGCCGAAGCTGAGTCCCTCGCCGCCTCGCGTGAGCGGGTAGCCGCTGTCATCCACCATCACGCGAATCTGGCGCCGCTCGCGCTTCCAGCCGAGGCGCAGGCCGACGAGTTCCGCGCCAGTGGCGGGGTCGAGGCGCGTCTCGTCGAGGACGGCGGCCGCGTAGGTCCAGCAGAACACGCGGTCGCCATTCTGCCAGCGGCGGATGCCCTCGGCGGCACGGGGCGAGACATAGGCGCAGTTCACGAAGACGAGCAGGCGGTACTGGTCGCCGGGGAAATCGGGGTGCGCCAGGTCGTGAAGCTCGTAGGTGTCGAAGGGCACGCCCGCGAGGCCCCACTGGCGGGCCGCGAGGTCGAGCAGCAGCGGGTGGTGGCACTCCAGCTCGAAGCGGATCAACTCGCCGCTCATCGCCGCCTGGAACATCGGGGTGTCCTCGGAGCACACGAAGGCCACCTGGCTCGCCGAGCGGCGGTTCCACTCGACCGCCCGCTTCCCGATGTCCGAGAGCCGCTTCATCTCCGCCACGATGGGCGGCGGGGTGTAGTTGCGGCAGCGAATGTCGAACCACCAGTAGGGCGTGCCCGTGACCAGGTTGTGCGCGTGCTCGCGCTGGAGCAGTGCAATCTGCTCGTCCATGTCGCGCCCGCAGAAATTGAGGTCCCACTTCCACAGCTTGTCGGGCAGGGGGGGAGACTGCGGACCGCGGATTGCGGGTTGCAGATTGGCCTCTGGAATCGCCGCCACGGTGACGAGGTCTACTTCGGTGTAGTGGAGCTTGCCGCCCAGGTGGAGGCTGTGGGGGAGGCCGAGATAGCCCGAGGGGCCGCCGGGATAGCGACCGTCGTAGCTCGTGATGTCCGACACGAAGTCCACCCACGGGCTGTCCTTGAGCCGCTGAATCAGGCCGTGGCCGTATTCCTGGATGTAGCTGTAGACGCCGGTCTCCCACCACAGGTAGCTGTGGAAGCCGCCGCACAGGATGGGCGTGCCCGCCGCCTCCTTGGCGGCGCGGCAGACGGCGATGAGATGGTCGGCCAGCGTGGTGTTGAGGAATCGGTAGTAGTCAATCGCCGGCCGCTCGACGGCGGGGTCGCGCAGGCTGAACGGCCCCCAGATGTGGCTGCCCTTGCGCAGGTGGCCCGTGGGGCAGGTTGCGGTGTCGAAGGCGGCCTTCGGGTCGTTCCACGCCGCGCGGAGGGCCGCCTCGTCGGCGTAGGTGCGGCGCAGCCAGGCCCGGAACTCGCGGGGGTAGACCCCGTGGTAGCGACCGCGCGTGGTCTCGTCGGTGTCGAAGATCAGCCACTCCTCGGTCGAGCCGGCGTTGAGCATGAAACCGATGATGCGCGGCGCCCAGCGGGTGGTCTTGAGCCAGGCTACGAAGTCGCGCACGAGGCCACAGACCTTCTCACACCAGACCGATGAGGCGATGTTGCAGACCGACAGATCGCCGCCTTTGTGGACTTCGCTGGGATAGGCCTGGGCGAACCAGGGGGCGAGGAGGCCCAGGCGCACGCGGATGATCCAGCGGGTGTCGCCGCCGTGCTGTTCGAAGAAGGCCAGCTTCCTCTCCGCGTAGCCCCAGTCGTAGCTTCCCTCCCCCTTCCAGCAGTGAATGCCGGCCTCGATCCAGATCATCAGGAGTTCGGCGCCGCCCTCGACGAAGCCCCGCACGACGGCGGGATCGTCGAAGGCGCAGCTCGTGGCTGTCATGCCGTGGAGCGGCTGGCCCTCCACGACGAGGGTCGGAACGCCATTGCAGGTTTGCACTTCCGCGCGGGCAAAGGCCAAGACGATGTCTCCTGGCAAGGGCGAGGACGGCCTGAAGGCGGAACTCCAACCCAGGACCGCCTGAAGGCGGGACTCCGAACTACTCCGTGAAGCGAATGGGGCCGAAGGCCATCATGTTGTTGCTGGGTCCCGCGAAGGTGGTGTTGAGGCGCTGGTACTCGCGGGGCTTGCCGTCGCACACGCGATGGCGGGTGAAATTGCCGAACCACTGGGCGCCCGGCGCCGGGGCCACGGCGTCGGCGAACGCGGCGATGGGCACGAAGACCTCCAGGCTCCAGAAGTCGGCCCCCACGTGCGCCGCGGCCTTCAGGCCCTCGCACGTCCACTCCACGCTGCGCCCTTTGGCGTCGAACACGGCGCCGTTGGGGTTGATGATGAGCTGGTAGTAGCCGGTGCGCTGGCCGGTGGCGTCCAGGAACAGCTCGACGTTGTCGTTCCACCACGCGAGGGAGTCGTCGCGTCCCTGGATGTCGCGGCGGAGCCTGTCGGGCGTCGGTTCGGTCATGCGGAAGCCGAAGGTCACGCCGCGGGGCGTCCACACGGCCTTGAGCGTCGTGGGGAACTGGCACTGGGGGCTCGCCTTGTCGGTGGCGCGGATGAAGGTGACCGCTTTCGCCTTGTTCCAGACCTCTTCGTCGAGCTTGCCGTCAATGATCGGCTCGGCGGCGGCTCTGGGCACGACGAGCGGCGTGCGGTTGCCGCTCTCGGCGTAGTCGCGGGCCTCGGCGAAGAAGTCGGCCAGAGGCTTGCCGAGGTAGTCGAGGCGCTGGAGCACCAGGGCATCGCCCGCCGCCTCGCGCCGTGCCTGTGCGAGCAATGCCTCCATCCTGGCGATGGTTTCGGGCGGATAGCTCACCTCGTAGATGCCCTTGGGCGAGAGCGTGGCGTCGGGCCAGCGGCTCTTCTCCCAGCCGTCTGTCTGGAGGGCGACGAGTTCGCGCATCGTGGCCGCGGCGGCGCCGAACATGCGGCGGCAGTATTCGGCGATCACGGCGTCCACGTCGAGGTCGGGGTTCCACAGGCACTTCATCCAGACGTAGAGGCTGAGGTTCTGGCGGTCCCAGTGGTCGCGCTCGCCGTTGATGAAGCTGCCGACGGTCTTGCGGCGGTTCGCCGCGTAGTGGCGCTGGACGACGCGGGGGAAGAGGTAGGCGGCGCGGGTCTGGTCCTCGGGCCAGCACGAGTAGTGCCAGTTCTGGATGCGGCGGCCGGTCAGGCGCACCCAGCCATCTATGTTCGCCTGCTCGCTGGCGGCGATGGCCGGCTCTTTGCACTGGGCGAGGCCGGGCATGCCGCAGAGCTGGACCTCGACATTGTCGGGGAACTCGACGCCCGGGGGCACGTTGGTGTAGTTCTGGTAGGGCAGGTAGATGACGGTCTTGTCGGGCCAGCGCTTCTTCACCTCGCGGGCCAGGTTGGCCACGAAGGTGGCGATGACCTTCGACGCGGTGCCGTACTGGCCGCCTTCGGGCTGCCAGAGCTTGCGGCAGTGCTCGCAGGTGCACGAGACGGCCATGTCGTTGGGCGACACCGTGATCGAGTTGCCGATGGGCGGCTTGCCGCCCCAGGGCGCCTTGTCGCCCCTCTCGTAGAAGGCGGCCAGGGTCTCGAGGTAGGTTTCGAGCGTGCGGGGGTGGCCGTAGCAGAGCATGTCGAGGTTCCGCGAGCCATCGGAGCGCCGCTCGAAGCACTCGGGCCGCTCCTTGCCGTAGATGGCCGGCCAGCCCGTGGGGCTGTGCACCTGGAGGCGGACGGGCCAGGCGTCGTTCGACCGCATGCGGCGGTGGTGGGCGCCGGTGTGCGGTGTCACCGTGGGGCCTCCCGAGGGCCAGATCTCGCGCTTGAGGAACACCGGCGCGTCCTCGACGAGCACGGGGGGGACCACCAGGTCTCTGCTTGTCGGCACCGAGGCGCCGATGTCGCCCGGGAAGTACCAGCGGACGCCAACGAAGCGCTCCAGGAAGTCGTAGATGCCCCAGGCCGTGCCGCAGGACAGTGTGTGCGGGGCCACTTCGCCGTCGCGGCCGGCGATGAGCACCTTGTCGCCCTCGGCCCGGATGGCGAATCCCTCCACGGGCATGCGGTCGCCGCCGAGGCTCGGCTCGCCGACCACGATGGCCGTGCCGTGGAACTTGCCCTGGATGATGGGCAGCTCGGCCCCTGTGGCCAGCTTGATGAAGTGCTGGAGGTCCTTCACGGCGGCCTGGAGGGCGGCCGAGTGGCGCTCGTTGGGCACCACGACAGCGATGCAAGCCTTCGGTTGCCCGTCCTGGACGAGGACGACGGGCGGGCCGCCCAGGCGCCGTATCGTGCGTGGAGGCGTCAGGTCGCCCGTTCTCGGCACTCCGCAACCTGCTGCGACGAGGCCGACCACGACAACGCCGACCGTCTGGAGGCTCTTTCGGCCGCTCACGGGCGCTCTCCTTTCGGTGCTAACCTCCCGCGGGTTGCGAACCCGCGGGAGGTTGGGGTCGGGAGGGTGGGGTCACGGGCGCTCGCCCTCCGGCGGCACGTCCACGACCCCCCAGACTCGCCCATCTTCCTCGCCCCAGGGAGTCTGGGGAGACTGGGACCGAACCCTCACGCCAGGGTATCGTCTGTGACGACGCTGTCGTAGAATCCCACAATATCCTCGCGGCGGTCGGACTCCATCCAGGCCATGGCGGCGCGGGGGTGTTCGTTCATGACGCCCGAGACCAGGTAGGGGATGTGGTAGCCCCAGTAGATCTGTTTGCTGAGGGGGATGATCTTGTCCTGAATGGCCTTGAGGAGGGGCCGGACGCGGAACTTGGGGTTCTTCAGGAACGACATGAGGCATTCGAGGGGGCAGTTGCCGGCGCCGCGGCCGACGCCGAGCAGCGAGCCGTCGAGCATGTTGCAGTTGTGGATGATCGCCTCGATGGTGTTGGCGAAAGCGAGCTGCTGGTTGTTGTGGCCGTGGAAGCCGATGGTGCGCCCGGGGAGGGCGGCGTGATACTTCTTGGCCAGGGCCTCCACCTGCTCGCAGTACATGGCGCCGAAGCTGTCCACGATGTAGAGCACGGGCACGCGGCTCTTCGCCACGTCGTCGAGGGCCTCGTCGAGGTCGCGCTCCATGACCTTCGAGACGGCCATGAGGTTGATCGTCACCTCATAGCCCTTGTCCAGGCAGTGCTCGGCCATCTCGATCGCCTTGTCCATCTGGTGGACGTAGCAGGCGACGCGGATCATGTTGAGGACGCTATCGGCCTTCGCCGGGATGTCGTCGTGGTCCACGCGCCCGATGTCGGCCATGGCCGAGAGCTTGAGCTCGGTGTGGTTGTCGCCCACGATGCGCCGCAGGTCGGGCTCCGAGCAGAACTTCCAGGGGCCGTTCTCCGCCCGCGAGAAGTACTTCTCGGAGCTGATGTAGCCGATCTCCATGTAGTCCACGTGGGCTTCGGCGCAGGCGTGATACACGGCGCGCACGAAGTCGTCATCGAATTTCCACTCGTTCATCAGGCCGCCATCGCGGATCGTGCAGTCCACCACCTTGATCTGCGGTCGAAACATCAAGCTCTCCTTGGCTTCATGGGCGTGGGGGCAGTCCACAGCTTCATTGCCCCCGGATGTCCTTCAGCGCGGCTCGGAGGGCCTCGGGCGGCACCTCGATGGCGTATTGGCCACACGGCGCATAGACCTGGCCGATCGCCTCGATGAGCACGAAGCGCGGGGCGCCGCCGCGGGCCTTCTTGTCCCGCGTCATGAGATCGGTCAGTTGCGTATCCCGAAGCCCCTGCGGCAGGTGTACGGGCATGCCCAGACGCTCCAGCACGGCCACGCAACGGCGCGAGACGGCGGGCGCGGTCACGCCCAGGCGCTCGCCGAGGCGGCAGGCTCCCACGATGCCGATTGCCACCGCCTCGCCGTGGAGGAGCGCGTAGCCCGTGGCCGACTCGACGGCGTGGCCGATGGTGTGACCGAAGTTCAGTATCCGCCGCAGGTTAGCCTCCTCGGGGTCGCGGAACACGACGTCGCCTTTGATGGCGCAGTTGCGGAGCGCCAACTCGGTGAGCGTCGCCGGGTCGCGGGCGAGCACCTCGACCAGGTGGGCCTCCAGAAAGTCCAGATAGCCCACATCAGCGATGAGGGCGTGTTTGACCGACTCCACCAGGCCGGCGCGGTAGTGGCGATCGTCGAGGGTCGCGAGCGTCGCCACATCTATATATACGGCAAGCGGATGGGAGAAGGCACCGTAGGCGTTCTTCGACAACTGGCTGTCCACCCCCACCTTGCCGCCGATGGCCGAGTCGGCCTGGGCGACCGTGGTGGTGGGCACCTGGACGCAGGGTACGCCGCGCTTGAAGATGGCGGCGGCGAAGCCCGCCACGTCGCCCACCACGCCGCCCCCCAGGGCGATGAGCGTGGTGTCGCGGCCATAACGCTCGCGTTCAAGGACACTTACGATGGACTCGACCGTGCGGAGCGTCTTTGCCCCCTCGCCCGGCGGCTCGATGACGAACGCGCCGATGCCTGTCGCGCCCGCCAGCGTGGCCAAGTGGCCCGCGCGTTGGACGTTGGAGTCCGTGACCACGAACAAGCGATTGGCGTCGCGCCCGGGTCTCAGTTCAGGCACGAGCCCCCCTAGAATGCCCCTGCCCACGCGTACCTCGTAGCGCGACTCTGCCCGCGAGGGGATTCGCACCGTGTGGATGTGGACGCCTGTGGGCACCTGCCTTCGCTCCCGGCACTGGGTATCGGGGAAACAAACACCAGGGGCAAGATCATATCGCCAATGGGCGTCGAAAGCAAGCGCGCGAAGCGAAGCGGGGCAGGCTGGCGCAACCTCAAGACTCCCCAGACTCGGCAGGCCTTCTGGGGGCTAGCTAGCGGGCAGGCAGCGCACCAGGCTCATGAGGGCGAAGGCGGTGCCGTACGCTTGATGGTAGTCGTAGAGCGGGTAATCCCACCACGAGCCGTCCTTCTCCTGGCGCGCGAGCAGGATGTGGGCGAGGTGGCCCTGGAAGCAAGGGCGATCGGCAGGGTCCAACTGGCCGATGCACAAGGCGGCATAGTAGTGGCCGAAGTAGTAGAAGTAGCCGGCGACCTGGAACCAGGATTCGTGCGGGATCGGCCTCTTGGCGCCGATGCCCAGCCAGTCGTTGCGGGCGAAGAGGCGGTTGAGCCAGGCCTTGAGGATGCCATCGGTCACCGTGGTGTCGCCCCAGAGGCGCATGGCGATGTTGCCGGCCTGGGAGCGGCCCAAACTGCCGCCGGGGAGGTTGATATTGGCCCTGGGCCACCAGCGGTGGTTCTCGCTGTAGAGGTAGGTGAAGTCGGGGCTCCGCTGGCGCCGCATCGTGGCCATGGCCCGCTCGACCAGACGGTTGGGCACGGCGACGCCGGCGGCCTTGGCCTCGTGGAGCGCGACGAGCGCGGCGGCCGTGGTGAAGCTCGTGGGGTGGCTGTCGGGCCTCTGCGTGTGGGCGCCGAAGTCGTAGTAGCCCCAGCCGCCGGCCACGGATTCGTAGCGTTCGAGCATCTGGACCTGCTCCTGCGCCAGCTTCAGAAGCCGGTCGCGGCGGGCGGGGTCGGCGGCGTGGCGCTCCGCGAGGCGCACGAGGGCCTGGATGCCGTAGGCGTGGCTCCAGCAGTTGTAGAGGGCCGCCGGCTCGGCGCGGCGCACGCGGGGCAGGTTGGCCACGAGCCAGGCCTCACCCCGGTCAATCGCTTCGCTGGCCTGAGCGCCCCCAGCTTCGATGAGCGCCGCCACGGCGAGCGCCGTCACGGCGCCGTGGAACGCGTGGTGCGCGCCGGGCACGGGGGCGTAGATGTTCAGGCCCTTCGTGCGGCGGGCCGAGCCCCACGAGCCGTCCTTGTTCTGGGTCGTAAGGAGGAACTGGACGCCGCGCTGGATGGCCTGCTCGACGGCCTGGCGCGCTGGGGGCGTGATGGGCCTGGGCTTGGGCCCCCGCTCGGCCAGCGGCACGCGCGCGCACCCCGCGAGCGCGATGGTCAGAGCCAGCGCCCACCTGCTCAGTCCGCACTCCGCACTCTGCACTCCGCACTCGCTCACTTCTCGGGCCTCTCGAGCAGCACCACGTCGCCCGCGCTCAGCCCCTTGGTGATCTCGGCCTTGCCGTCGGACCGGCGCCCGACGGTGACCGCGCGCTTCTCGGACCCGCCTTCGGCCTTCTGGACCCAGACGAACGTGGCCTCGCCCTCCGTGGCCAGCGCGGCCACGGGCACGGCCAGGGCATCTCGCTTCTCGTACGACGTGAGCTTCACGTTGGCGTTCATCCCGGGAACCAGCGGCGGCGCGCCCGGGGGCACGGTGACGCGGAACTTCGCCTCGAAGTTCCCGGGCGTGACGGGCACGGGCGACAGGCTGTCGAGGCTCGCGGCGAGCTTTGTGCTGGGGAAGCCGACCGGCACGACCTCGGCTTCGCCGCCAGGGGCCACGCGCTCCAACTGCTCCTCGGGCACGGCGGCACGCACGAAGAGGTCCTTGGCCACGACCACCGACATCACGACGTCGTGCGGCTTGAGCTGCGCGCCGCGTTCGAGGGTCTGGCCGAGTCTCGGCCAGGCCCCGCGCACGCAGCCGCCCATGTACACCACGCCGTCGCAGGGGGCCTTCACGACCATCGCCTCGCGGTCCTTCTTCATCTTGGCCAGCCGTTCGGCGGCCTTCGCCTGGTCGGTCTTGCCTTTCTCGACGTCCAGCCGCTTCTTCGTGAGCGAAGCCGGGATGGCCACCTTGGCCTTCACCAGGCCGACCGCCTGGCGCGTGGCGCTTTCTTTGGTCGCGATGTCCTGGCGCGGAAGCTCGATGCGGAGCGTCTGGTCGGACTTCTGCTTCGCGAGTTCAAGGGCGAACTTGGCCCGTTCGACCGTGTCGCGCTGGCGCTTGAGGATGATCTCCTCCGTCTCCTCGGTCAGGTCGTCGGCCTTGTACATCTTCTCGAGCTGGCGCAGCTCCTCGGTCTCGTATTCGAGGTAGTTCGTGGCGTTCTGGACGGCGACGTGCGCCTGCTTCACCGCCATCGGGCGGTCGGTCTCCGTGTAGCGCTGGAGGTCCTCGTCGGCGTACTGCTTGGCGCGCTCGGCGGCGGCGAGGTCCATGGCGAGCGTCTTCTCGGCCGCGGCGAGTTCCTCCAGGGCCACCTTCAGCGCGGGGTCCATCTGCGCCAGGGCGGCCTCGGCGTCCTTGATCGCCTCGTCAATCTTCTGCGGGTCGAGCGACAGGATCACGTCGCCCTTCTTCACCGGGGTGCCCGGCGCGGCGGCCTCGAGCACCGTGAGCTCGGCCCAGGCTTCGGGGCGGAAGACCACCTCGGCGACGTGGGGGGTCTCGAAAACGCCCTTGAGTTGCGCCTCGACCTTGAAGAGTTCGGGCTTCACCGTGTGCGTGGTGGGCTTCGGCGCCTCTTTGGGCGCGTCCTTGGGTGCCTCCTTCGCCGCCTCGCCGGCGCCGGCGTGCCGCGCTGCCAGCGCCACGAGCACCACCAGCAGCCCCCCAGCCATCGTGCGTCGTCTCACGGTCGTCCTCCTGGAGTCCGGGTGTTCAGCCTTGCTCCATCCATATACCTGAGATCGCAGCCCGGATCAAGCGCGGGTTTGCAGCGGGTGCCCAGCCACGCTAGAATGGCCGCAGGTGCACGGCCGGAACCCTCGGGAGATCGCTCGTGCCGGGCATGGCTCGCCGCACTTTCCTGAAGTCCGGGGCTCTGGCCGCGGCAGCGTGGGGCCCCGCGGCGGCGCTCGCTGCCGAGGCCCCGCATTCCGCCATCGCCTTCGAGGCCATCGGCGTGGTGGCGCCCCGCGACGCGCGCGCCATCGCGGCCTCGCCGCTGTCGGTGGGCTTCGAGACTCTCGACCGCCGGCACTTCGACCCGGCCCGCGCCTGTCCGCTGCTGGCGAAGCTGGGCGCCAAGTGGGCGCGCTGCCAGACGGGCTGGTGCCGCTGCGAGACCGAGAGGGGCAAGCACGATTTCGCCTGGCTCGACGACGTGGTCGACTCCTTGCTGAAGATCGGCGTTCAGCCGTGGTTCAACCTGGGCTACGGCAACAGGCTCTACACGCCCGATGCCGACGACGCAGCGGTCGGCTGGGCGCCGGTATTCGACGACGCGGCCCGCCAGGCCTGGGTGCGTTTCGTGCGGGCCGTCGCCCAGCACTTCGCCGGCCGCGTGAAGCACTGGGAGCTGTGGAACGAGCCGAACATCGCCCAGTTCTGGAAGCCGGCCAAGCCCGAAGCGGCCGACTATGTGGCCCTCGTGAAGCTCACGGCGCCCGAGATTCGCAAGGCCGTGCCCGACGCGGTGCTCATCGGCGGCGCCACTGCGGGCATCCCCATGCCCTACATCAAGGCCTGCCTCGACGCCGGCCTGGCCGAGCACGTGGACAAGCTTTCGTACCACCCCTACCGCCCAGTGCCCGAGGCCGGCTACGACGGCGAGATCGCCGCCCTCCGCAAGCTGCTCGACGGCTACAGGAAAGGCGTCGCCCTCTGGCAGGGCGAATGTGGCTGCCCCTCGCAGGGCGGCAAGGAGAGCACCGGGGCGCTCGCCAACCTGGACTGGGACGAGGCGCGCCAGGCCAAGTGGCTGCTGCGCCGCATCCTCTCGGACCTGCGCCTCGGCGTCGAGCTGACGAGCTATTTTCACACGGTAGACCTCGTGGGCTATCGCGGGAAGACGAATTTCAAAGGCCTGCTGCGCGGGACCGACTACACGCCCAAACCCGCCTATTTCGCCTATCAGTGCCTGTGCGCCCTCTTCGACGCCGAAACGAAGCGGCGGCCCGACCTCACGCTCGCCCTCGTCGGCCAGCAGAAGGCGAACCTCCAGGACGCCGCGTTCGCCCGCCAGGGCAAGGCCATCCACGCCTACTGGCTCCCCGCGAGCCTTCAGGCTCCCTTCGAGCCGCGCACGCTGAACATGGAGGTCGCCACGGCGCCCGACGCCGCCCTTGCCGACCCCGTGCTCGTTGACCCCATGACGCGCCGCGTCCATAGGCTGCCCGGGGCCAGGACGGCCGGTCGCGCGCTGGCCCTCGAGAACGTGCCCGTGCTCGATTATCCCCTGCTCGTCACCGATCGGGCAGTCGCGTTGGCCCAATGAGGAGAGAACGATGAAGGCCGTGTTCGTCGGCGGCGGCGCCCACCGCCACCTGGGCATCCTGCGGGGCGCCATGGCCCGCCAGGGCATCTTCGACGGCGGCGAGATCGCGCTGGTGGACCTCAACCTGCCGCGCGCCGAGGCGATGGGCCGCATGCTCCGGAAGACGCCCGAGTACGCCGCCCTCTCGTGCAAGGTCACGTGGACCGCCTCGCTCGACCGCGCGCTCGACGGCGCCGATGCGGTGAGCGTGGTGCTCATGGCCGGTTCGCCCCGCTCGTTCGCCCTCGGCCATCTGGCGAGCCAGAAGCACGGCTTCATGAGCTCCGACCAGCTCTCGCCGAACGGCGCCTTCCTGGCGCTCAAGGGCGGCCCCATCCTGATGAGCATCGCCCGGAAGATGGAGCGCCGCTGCCCCGAGGCCTGGCTCATAGACTTCGCCAACCCCGTGGCCGTGCTGAGCGCGGCGGTGAACAACCACACGAAGATCCGATGCCTCGGCGTGTGCGCCGGCTACCAGAATCACGCCTGGGATCTGCCGCGCCTGATGGGGCGTGACGAACTGTGCCACGACTTCGTGCTCGACGTCGCCGGCGTGAACCACCTCAGCTTCATCCTGGGCGGCACCTACCGGGGCCAGGACCTCTACAAGCTGCTGGCGAAGCACCTCACGCCCGACTGGCGCCCGCCCCGCTACCAGCCGTGGTGGAACGCCGTCACGAAGCAGAACATCACCTACGGCCTCCGCCGCCTCGTCGAGCTGTTCCACAAGTTCGGCGTCGTGATCTTCTCCACCGAGGGCGACGGCATGGCCCACCTCTTCTACGAGCAGATGATGGCCCGCAACCAGACGCGGCTCACGCGGGCCGGCATCGAGGCCGGCCTCAGGTACGGCCCCAAGGCCCGCGAGGAGGCCGACCGGCGCTTCCGCGCGCTGCTCGACCGCGACCTCGATGCCGCCTTCTGGGCCGAGCACTGGAAGAGCGACTTCGCCTTCCGCCGCGAGGACCACGACATCATCGTCAAGATCCTCAGCGCCCTGGCCGGTCTGGGCGAGGAGCGAATCGTCGCCAGCCACCCCCACCGGGGCGCGGTGGACGGCTTCAAGGACCGCACGGTCCTCGAGTACTCGCAGCTTCTGGGCGCCCGGCGCTTCCGCGCGGCGGGCCGCTACGCCATCCCCGACGCCTTCCACGGCACGATCAGCGCCCTGGCCACCCACCAGACGCTGCTCGGCGACGCCATCGCCACCGAGGACCCCCGCACCCTCTACCACGCGCTCTACGCCTATCCCGTGAGGCACAACAGCCCGGCCGCGCACGCCCTCTACCGCGACCTGCTCGAGATCAACCGGGACGAGATTCCGAAGGCGTTCCAGGGCGCGGCAGCCTACTTCTGAATGGCTTGCAACATCTCAGCCGGATGAACGGAGCGCCTGGAGTGCGGCCTCCGGGCCGGAGGGGAAGGGGGGAGCGGCATCCCCGAGGCTCGGTTCGGTTGTCCTGGGCAATGGCTGCCCGCCCGCACGTTCCAAGGCAGCCTGAAGGCTCCTCGGGCGGACCGAGGGCGTGTCGGGCATTCCGGAGCGTCTGTGCGTCTGCGGGCGGGAGGCCCGGTGCAGGCGTCAGCGGGGAGACGACACGAGGTACTGCTGAATGGCCCTGGCGGCGGCCTTGCCCGCGCCCATGGCCTTGATGACGGTGGCGGCGCCGGTGACGATGTCGCCGCCGGCGAACACGCCGGGCTTCGAGGTCTGCCCCGTGGCCTCATCGGCCACGATGTTGCCCCACCGCGAGGTGGCCAGATCGGGCGTCGTCGCGGGGACGAGCGGGTTCGGGCCGTTGCCGATGGCCACGATGATCTGGTCGCAGGGGAACTCGAACTCGGAGCCTTCGATCGGCACGGGGCGCGGCCGGCCCGACTTGTCGGGCTCGCCGAGCTTCATGCGGATGCAGCGCACCGCGCGCACCCAGCCCTTGTCGTCGCCCAGAATCTCGATGGGCGCCACCAGGAACTCGAACCGCACCCCTTCGTCAACCGCATGATGCACCTCCTCGATGCGGGCGGGCATCTCCGCCTTCGTGCGGCGGTAGAGGATGTACACCTCCTCCGCGCCCAGGCGCAGCGCCGTGCGAGCCGAGTCCATCGCCACGTTGCCGCCGCCGAAGACGACGGCCCGCTTCGCCCGCCGCACAGGCGTGTCGTGGTCCGAGCGGTACGCCTTCATCAGATTGGTGCGCGTGAGGAACTCGTTGGCCGACAGCACGCCGTTGAACTGCTCGCCGGGAATGTCCAGGAAGTGCGGAAGCCCGGCTCCCGTGCCGATGAACACCGCATGGTAGCCGTTCGACAACAGCTCGTCCACGGTGTCCAGCTTGCCGACCACGTAGTTCGTCAGGATCTCGACGCCCATCTTGAGCAGGGTGTCTACGTTTCGCTGCACGATGGCTTTGGGGAGGCGGAACTCGGGGATGCCATAGACCAGCACGCCGCCGGCCTTGTGGAAGGCCTCGAACATGGTCACCTTGTGGCCGAGCTTGGCGAGCTCGAAGGCCGCGGTGATGCCGGCCGGCCCGGCGCCCACGATGGCCACCCGCTTGCCGGTGGGCGGCGCGATCTCGGGGATGACCGTTTGCCCCTGCCGCATCTCGTAGTCGGCCGCGAAGCGCTCCAGATAGCCGATCGCCACAGGGTCGCCCTTCTTGCCCAGCACGCAGAACTTCTCGCACTGGTCCTCCTGCGGGCACACGCGGCCACACACCGCGGGCAGCGTGGTCTGCTCCTTCAGCTTCCGGATCGCGGCATCGAAGTCCCCCGCCGCGATGTGCTTGATGAATCCGGGGATGTCAATGCACACCGGGCAGCCGGTGACACAGGGCGGCTTCTTGCACTGGAGGCAGCGGCTGGCTTCGAGCTGCGCCTGTTCGGGCGTGAGGCCAAAGGGCACCTCGTCGAAGTTGTGCACCCGGACGTCTGCGGGCTGCTCCGGCATCTTCTGGCGGGGCGGGCGTTCCTTCTTCGGCGGCTTGGCGACGGGCTCGGACACGGGATGCTCCTCTATGCGGCGCGCTTGCGCGCACGGTACACCGGGCCTCGGCAGCTCTGGCGAGGGAGATTGACGCAATCCCAGGTTCCCGGCTTGATGACATGATAGGAAACCCGCCTCGGGCTGTCAACTTCATCTCGCGCCACGAGTAGTGTCTGTGGTCCTGGCGCCCGTGTCCCCCTGCCTTGGAAGCACAGGCTTCCCTCCCGAAGGTTCCAATCCCTTCGGGAGGATGGTTGGAGGGGCGAGAGCCGGGGGCATTAAGCCACCTTGTGTCTCTCGCCCCTACGCTCCGCCTGGGGGCGATGACCCGGACGCTCCAGCGTCCAACCCCAACCTCCCGCGGGTTCGGAACCCGCGGGAGGTTTCCGACTCCCGTGTCCTGTTTCCCCGGAAGGCGAAGAGGCCGCGGAGCGGCCAAGAGGCCCGTCCCCACGCAGAGCGTAGGGACGAG